>JAICKM010000290.1 GCA_025927935.1 Chloroflexia bacterium
ATATCGCCATGCAGGCGGCCATGGAAAAGGCCAACGCCGAACTCGGCAAAGGCCGGCAGTAACCCGGCGGCATGCAGCGGGGGGGGGCCACCGTGGGCCGCCCCCGGGTGCGTGCGCGCGGCCGGACTAAGAGGCCCGGCGCGTCCCCCACCAAAGGCGGGGGGGGCCACGGTGGCCGCCCCCCGCTGCATGCCGCCGGGTTACTGCCGGCCTTTGCCGAGTTCGGCGTTGGCCTTTTCCATGGCCGCCTGCATGGCGATATCGACGGGGGCCGTGCCGTAGAAGGCCCGCTCCAGTTCTTCGTTCACCACCTTTTCCACGGCGGGCCAGCTTGCGGTGATCGGCACGCGGCGGATGGACGGCACCACGTCCAGATACATGCGGCTGTTGGCCGGCGGCTGGGCCGGGTCGAGGAAGGCGGGCGAGGCGGCCACGCTCTTGCGCGAGGGCACGGTGCGCCCCAGCTTCGCGGCCACCTCCTGCCCGGCTTCGCCCTGCGCGTACTGGATGAAGTCCCAGGCCGCTGCCTTGTTCTTGGAGGCAGCAGCCATGCAGTAGGCGTCGCTGTGCAGGATGGTGGCCTCGGTCTGGTCGCCCGGCAGCGGCGCCACATCCCAGGCGAAGTCCTTGATCGTGCGGAAGGTCGGCGTATCGGCGCGGCTGCCCAGGAACATGCCCAGTTTGCCGTGGATGAAGCGGCTCTCCAGATCCTCGGCCTTGGCTTCGGCCTCGGTCGGCGTCACCCGATAGGTCAGACTGAGATCGACGAAGAAGCGCACCGCCTCCCGTGCGCGCGGATCATCCAGGGTCAGCTTGGTCGGGTTCTCGGCGTTGTCCACGATGTCGCCGCCGTGCTGCCAGACGAACGGCGCGACGCGGATGAGTTGCGGCTCCACGCCCAGGCCGTGCAGGTCCAGCGCGCCGTCGCCGTCGGTGTCCTTGGTCAACCCCTGCGCGGCTTTGAGGAAGTCGGGCCATTTCCACCCGGCGGCGGGCAGGGGAATGTTGTACTGCTGGAACAGGGCTTTATTGTAGTAGACGCTCAGGCTCGACACGTTCTGCGGGATACATTGCAGCATGCCGTTGTAGGTGAATGCGCCGAGCGACTCCGGGTAGTAGTCAGCGGGTTGCAGCGTGGCGCTCTTCTCCATCCAGGCGCCAAGCGGCTCCAGCACGCCTTTGTCGGCGTACTGGCCGTAGCGCCGGTAGTTCAGCAGGAAGACATCAGGTGCGTTCCCCGCAGTGAGCGCCGACGACAGCCGGGTCATGTACTCAGTCTGCGCCGGGATGTGGTTGATGGTGACTTTGACGCCGGGATTCGCCGTCTTGTAGCCCTGGACGATAGCCTGGAAGACGGACAGCTCCGCCGGGTCGCCGAAGACCTGGAAGTTGACCGCGCCCGTGACCGGGGCCGGGCTGGTGGTGGCCGGGCCGGCTGCGGCGCTGGTGGGGGCCGTGGCGGGCGCGAGGGCGACCGGCGTAGCCGTGGGCATGGCCTGGCCGCCACACGCGGCGGCCAGGAAGAAGAGCGGCAGCACAGCGCCCAGGCTGCGCTGCCTGCGATGAAGTTGCTTCAACTGTAGAGATCCTTTCGCGGTTGGCTACTTTGGATCCCTGGCGAAGTCCACTGCGGCTTTTTGGACCGCCGCCTGAATGGCGATATCGATGGGCACGTTGCCGTAGAAGGCGCGCTCCAGCTCCTGATCCGTCGCGCTCTCCACCGAGGGCCAGTTAGGCGTGATCGGCAGATGGCGGATAGTCGGGATGGCGTCCAGATACATCTGGTTGTTCGCCGGTAGCTGGGTCGGGTCGAGGAACACAGGCGAGTTGGCGACCGACTTGAGCGTCGGCACTGCCCGGCCCATTTTGGCGACAATTGTCTGGCCTTCCGTGCCGGTGGCGTACTGGATGAAGTCCCAGGCCGCCGCCTTATTTTTCGAGGCGGAGGGTACGCAATACGCTTCACTTTGCAGGATCGACGCCTGGGTTTCATCGGCGGGGATGGGCGCCACGTCCCAGGTGAAGCGCTTAACGGTGCGGAACATGGCCGTATCGGCGCGGGCGCCCAGGAACATGCCCAGCTTGCCGTTCAGCCAGCGGGTTTCCAGTTCCTCGGCCTGGTTCTCGGCCTCCGTCGGCGTCACGCGATAGGTCATGCTGAGATCGACGAAACGCGCGATCACTTCACGCACCAGTGGTTCGTCCAGGGTCAGTTTGGTCGGGTGTAGCGGGTCGTCCACGAGGTCCTGACCGTGCGCCCAGATGAACGGGGCGAGCCGGTTCAATTGCGGATCGAGGCCGACGCCATAGAGATCGATGGTGCCGTTGGCGTCCAGGTCCTTGGTCAGGGCCTGGGCCGTCTTGAGGAAGTCCGGCCATTTCCAACCGGCCTTCGGCAAGGGCACATTGTATTTCTGGAACAGGTCTTTGTTGTAATACACGGTCAGGCTGGAGATGTTCAGCGGCATGCATTGCAGCGTGCCGTTGTAGGTGTAGACATCCAGCGCCTGGGTGTAGAAGTCGGTGGCTTTGAGCGTCTGGCTCTTGTCCAGCCAGGTGCCCAGCGGCTCCAGCACGCCGCGCGAAGCGAACTGCCCGTAGCGGTTATAGCTGAGCAGGAACACATCGGGCGGGTTGCCCGCCGTGAACGCCGCGGAAAGCCGGGTCATATAATCATTCTGGTCGGGAATGAGGTTGATCTTCACCGAGACGTTCGGGTGCGACGCGCCATAGGCGGATGCCACCGCCTGAAAGGGCGCGGCTTCGGCGGGTTCGCCGAACACCTGGAAGCTGATCGTGCCGCTCGCGCTACCGTCGCCGGACGCCGCCCCTCCTATCGGAGAAGGCGCGGCTATATCGCCGCAGGCGGTCATAGCGACAAGTAGCAGTAGCAGGATGCTGCCCAGGCAGCGTCTCCGCCAGGTGAGAGAATTCAACGAAACATTCCTTTCTATCGGGTGCGCGATGGGGCCGCGGGAATATGCAGCGCATTGCCGGGACGTTCCGCGGCATTGAGCACGGTGCGGAACTAGGCGCCGCGCGGGACAGGCCCCGGCGGGGTGAGATCAATGGAATCGCTGGTCGGGGTACGGGGCGCGATCTGCGGCCGGCGGGGCCTGGCTAGCGACGCGCTCGCCGCCAGATGGGCAATCGGGTCGTCGTCCGAGGCAAAGAGGCCGCCGGGATCCCCGCTGTCGGTTTGCAGCGCGGCAATATCGGCTATCGGTGCGGACCACGCACGCCCGTCCGGCACGATCTGGGCCAGGACGGCGAACAGCAGCAATCCGCACAGCAGGGCCAGCGTGGCTATTGGACGCATCTAGCGGCCCCACCAGCCCTGGGTGCGGTCTTCCTGGAAGAAGAACCGCTGGGCCGCGATGAACAGGATCAACATCGGCAAGGTCAGCACCACCGCGCCGGCCATCATCAGCGGCCAGTTGGTGCGGTTCACCTGCTGCAACGCCTGGATACCCACGGGCAGAGTATAATACGCCTGGTTATTCACATACAGCAGCGGGCTGATGAAATCGCTCCAGTAAAAGACCATGCTCAGGATGGCGACCGCGCCGATGGCGGGGCGGACCAGCGGCAACGCCACCGACCACCAGATGCGCCAGGCGCCCGCGCCGTCGAGGCGGGCCTGCTCGAAGATCTCGCCCGGCACGCGGCCAAAGGCCCAGCCAAAGAGCAAGACGTAGAGCGGGCTGGTGCCCATGATCGCCGGGGCGATCAGCGCCAGCGGCGTATCGAGGATGCCGATCCACTTGTAGACCAGGAAGCGCGTGATCCAGATCGCCATGGCCGGGACGAGCAGCGCCGCGACCGAAACGGCGGTCAGCCAGCCGCGCGGGCGGGGCGGCAACTGGGCCAGCGCGAACCCGGCGGCGGACGCCGTGAGCAGCGTCAGCGGCACGGCCACGACGACCACCCCAATCGAGTTGCCCAGGAAGCGTCCCAGTTCCAGAATCTGGAAGATGTAGGGATAATTGTCCAGGGTGATGACGGGTGGAATCCACTCGAAGCGCGTGGCCGGCGGCAGACCGATGGGCCGCAGCGAGGTGCTGATCATCCAGACCAGCGGCACAACAAAGAGCATTCCCACCAGGGTCGCCAGTGCGTAATTCATCGGCGCCCACCAGGCGCGCTCCCAGCCGGTCGGCAGAGCCGGCGTCATGTCGCGGGGCAGATCTTCGATGGCGTCGTCAAGCATATTGCATCCCCCGCCAGCGCCGCGCGACCCAGAATTGCAGCGCGATAATCAGGGCCGTGATGATGTACAGCACCCAGGTCATGGCCGCGCCATAGCCGAAGCGTTGGAACTCGGTGATATTCACGTAGATCCAGTAGGGCAAATAGGTGGTCGCGTAATACGGCCCGCCCTTGGTGACAATAACCGCGGCGACAAAGCTGGCCTGGAAGATAAAGATGGTGTCGCGCAGGCTGAGCAGCAGCAGCGAGGGCGCCAGGTGCGGCAAGGTGATGTGGCGCACCTGCTGGTCGCCCGCCGCGCCGTCCAGCGCCGCCGCTTCGTATAGCTCGGTCGGGATCTCGTTCAGCGACGCCAGCAGCAGCACGAAGCCCTCGCCGATGGTGAACAGCAGCATGATAATGACGGCGGCCTGCGCCGCGCGGGGGTCGGTGAGCCAGATACCCGGCAGCGCCCCCGCAGTGAACTCGTTCTCGGTTCCCCCCTTGAAGATATAGGAGAGGTTGTTGAGCGGGCCGAACAGGGGGTTGAAGATATAGAGCCAGACCAGCGCGTAGGCCACGTCGGGGATGATCGTGGGCAGGTAGGCCAGGCCGCGAAACACGGTAAAGCCTCGCTTCCGCCCGCGCAGCAGCAGGGCCAGGCCCAGCGCGCCCAGTACCCGCAACGGGACGGCGATCACGACCAGCCAGAGCGAGGCGGTCAATCCGTTGCGGAACTGCGGATCGGCCAGGATCTTGCCGAAGTTGTCCAGGCCGACGAAACGCGGCGGGCTGAGCGCATCGTACTCGGTGAAGGCGATAGGCGCGGCCAGCAGCGTGGGGATGATCACCAGCACCAGTAGCCCCAGCAAGTAGGGCGCCAGCAGCACCAGAAGTTGGCGATGATAGACCGAGAGACGCAGCATAGTGCCTTATGATAGCATATCACTCCTTATAGAATCAAGGCAGATCCCGCCGTCCCCGGAACGTAGCATCGCCCCACCGAGGGCCGACCGGATCCAACCGCATATCGCCAGGGTTTGCCCTCGCCGGGACACACCTGCGTGTCGCCCTGGCGGTCCGTGTGTTCTGTGGCAGATCGCGCCAACCGACCCGGTTTATGTCCCGGAAGCGGGGCGCCCAATCTCGATTTCATTCTAATGCAACAGAAGTTGTGTAAGCACTCAACACCCGTGAGAGAATGTTCCTTTCCCAACAGAATATTCTTTCACCTCTTTAAATGATATGAGAATAACTATCCACATTCTGTTTGATCGTTTGTGGAACACCGAGAGAGCAGGTTGGTTCATTAATCAGACGGATAGTACTTGACAGCGTGAACTTATCCCTGCTATAATATGCGCACTCAGGGATGGAATCACCCGTAACTTTTCTCTAACCTCCACAAACTGAAGATCCACTCGTTTTCTATCCCTCCGTTTATCGCTTTCACCTGTTTGTTCGCGTTAATAGAGAGGGACCCACATACCGATGCTGCGATCCACACAGTTATATCGCGTGATCTGTCTGTTCACGGTTCTCGCCACGCTACTCGCGGGATGCGGGGACGCTGCGTCTACGGCGACGCCGGTCGCCGCGCCCGCGACCCAGCCGGCCCCCGCCGCGACAAATACCGCGGCGACCGGGGCCACGACCGGTGCCACAACGCCACCGGCGACCGCCGCCGCTGTGCCCACCGCCGCCACCGCGCCCACGGCGACGACTGCGGCGGCTACACCAGCCGGCCTGAGCGGCGGCCTCGATTTCCTGGTTTTCGGCGAGCCGGCGGAAGCCAAAGCCTTTGTCGATGTGGCGAAGGGTTTTGAGCAGGAGAACCCGGCGGTCAAGATCAACACCATCGCCGTGCCCTCGCAGCCGGACCACCTGATGAAGCTGACCACGGCTTTCGCCGCCGGCGACCCGCCCGATGTCTGGGTCATCGACTATCGCCGGTATGGCCTCTTGCAGAATGCCGGGGTGATCGAGCCGGTTGAGCCGTATCTAGAGCAGAGCACGGTCATCAAGGCCACTGATTTCTACAACAAGCCGCTGCAGCCGTTCACCGTCAACGGCAAGCTGCAATGCATCCCGATGAACATGTCGAGCCTGGAGGTCTACTACAACAAAGACCTCTTCGACCGGGCGGGTGTGCCCTATCCCAAGGCCGGGTGGACCTGGGATGAGTTTTTACAGGACGCTATCGCCATCACCAAGCTGAGCACACCCGACGAGAAGATTTATGGCGTCGGCATCGACCCGCAGTTGATCCGCCTGGCGCCGTTCGTCTGGCAGAACGGCGGCGACATCGTGGACGACCTGGTGCATCCCACCCGGCTGACGCTCGACACCCCGGAAGCGAAGGAAGCCTTCCAGTGGTTCGTGGACCTGCAAGTCAAGCACCATGTGGTTTCCAGCCAGGTGGAAAACGCTTCGGAGCAAGACCAGACCCGCTTTATGTTCAACACGCTCGGCATGTGGCTGCTCAGCCGCCGGGTGGTGCCCGCCTTGCGCACCAGCCAGGGCTTCACCTGGGACGTGGCGCCGCTGCCGCAGCGCGAAGTCGCGGCCAGCATCCTCCACACTGACGCCTACTGCATCGCGGCCGCATCGAAGAACAAAGATCTGGCCTGGCGCTTCGTGGAGTACGCCAACGGCCCGGTAGGCCAGGTGATCGCGGCGAAGACGGGGCGCACCGTCCCGTCGCTGCGCAGCGTCGCCGAATCGCCGATCTACCTGGAAGCGGACAAGCCGCCGGCCAGCAGCAAGGTCTTCCTTGACGCGGGGCCGATCTTGCGCGCCACCCCGCAGATCGGCACCTGGCCGGATATCGAACTGCGGGCCAACGCGGCGATCGAGCAGGCGTTCTACGGCCTGATCTCCGTGGACGACGCGATCCGCGAAATCGAGGAGGGCACCGCCGCCGACTTTAAGAGCGACCACTTTCCGGAGACAATTGTGGTGCCCACGCCGGTGCCCGGTCGCCACGGCGAGGATGATTAGGCTTCGGTAGAACTGAGCGCGTCCGGCATCGAGGGGATGTGCCGGATCTGCTCAGCGGGGGCGACCTGGCGCCTGGGCCGTCCCGGCTGTTTAATAATCCCCCTATGAGTTCCAAATGAGGAGGAGCACGCAGTTGATGAAGAAACTCGCAATCGTTCTGTTCGTAGCGTTGTTGGCCGTCGGTGTCGCACCGCTGCGCCAGACCGCGGCCGCGGGTAAAGTTGTTCGCATCACCCTGATCGACGAGAACGGGTCGGGTGAAGACGGATCGGCGCAGTTGACCGATCAGGGCGACAACACGACCAAGGTCGAACTGCTCATGCTGAACGCCCCCGACGGCGCGGTGCAACCGGCCCATATTCATAAAGGGAGTTGCGCCAATCTCGACCCGAACCCGGCCTATCCGTTGAACAACATAACGGACGGCAAGTCCACCACGGTGGTCAATGTCTCGCTGACGGAGCTAACGTCCGAGAAGTACGCCATCAACGTGCATAAGTCGGCGGCGGAGATCTCGGTCTACGTGTCCTGCGGCAACCTGCCGGTGGGCGCCGGCAGCAGCGGGCCGCTGACGCTGGATCAGGCCATGGCGACGCTGATCGATCAGGCCAACGAGCTAGCCGGGACGATCAAGAAGCAGGAAGCCGACGCGTCGAAGAACGCCTATGACCTGTATCACGCCACCTTCGCGGCCAATGAAGACGCGATCAAGGCCAAGTCCGCCGACACCCAGGCCAAACTGGAAGACGCCATGCATGGAGTGAATGACGCGCTGGGCGCGGGCAACTGGGACAAGGCCACCGAGGCCGCAAACGAGTTGCTGACGGCGCTGAACACCGCCAAGAGCACAGTGACAGGCGGCACCACGGCTCCAGCGACCAGTATGGCTACCATCATGCAGCAGCTAAAGGCCGCGGCGAGCGATCTGGTGCGGGAAACGACGAACAAGGACGCCGCCGGGGCGCAGCAAGCCTATAACGATTTCCACACGCAGTTCGCCGCGCACGAAGCGGATCTCACG
>JAICKM010000626.1 GCA_025927935.1 Chloroflexia bacterium
CAAGGCGCGATATGCGCCGCGCCCTGTACTTCACCTGATCTGTCCGCCGCCAACGCTCCCGCATGACCGAGCAGACCTGATGCGCGCCTTAATGTTCTCATAAAGACACCCCGGTCTTTTCCTGCTACGCTTGATACAACGACATCGATCTCGCACGATCTAGCTGCAAGGGGAAGGAACGTGCGTCATGGGCGGAACAGAACTGCTGGTCGGCGGCATGGTAGGCGTTCTTCTGGCGCTAATGGCCTGGCTGGCGGTACGGGTGCGTTGGCGCCGGCCGGCTGCAGAGCGGGCGGAGCAGCAGGGCGATATCCTGATTGTCTTGCTAACCATCGCGGCATTCTTGCTGGGCGTCTTTCTGACTTATGGCTTGTTATATAAGTTTTAGGGGAAGGCTGGTAAGCAGCAGGATGATGGTGCGTTTGTGCCAAGATAGTGCAACATCGCGATTCCGTTGGCGAAGTCGGCGCTCCGGTAGCGGACGCGAACCGTGGGGAGCGCCGTGTGGTGCTGGAGGCCCTTTCATTCCTTTCCCGCGGCGCACGGTCAGCGTGCCGGCGGCGTGATCGGGATCGCAGATCTGCAAAGCCACCGCTTCCTGGCTAGGCAACTGGGCATAGATAAGGCCAGCGCCACTTGATCCTGGCGGCGGAGCCGGTGGTCACGCTGCGTCCCCGCTGCGCGCAGGAGCGCGGCGCTGGCTTCATCCGCTAAGGACCGGAGTGCCGGAGGGTGGGCGGCACATCGGGACGGCGCGGGCAGGATTGGCGGGCATCAGCCCCTGCTCCCTGGCCCAGGCACAGAAGCAGCGGCGGGTGGAGAGACGGCGGTTGATCGTGTTTCCTCGCCCTGCCAAATAGTGTCTCAATCGCGCACGCAGCAGAGCAATTGGGTCACCGTATAGACAAAATAGAGGCCCGGATCTTCATGAAGATCCGGGCCTGGTTGGGGTGACGGGTGACGCCGGCGGCGCGTCGCCTCAGGCTTGAGCGCCCGGCAGCGCCATCGCGGCGCGGATGCGCTCGGTGGGCTTCACGGTCCTCACGCCGATCAGGAGCAGGTACCCGGCCATCCAGGGCTCGGCGATAGCGGGCGCGATCGACAAGAAACCGTGGATTTGCACGCCCAAGTCGGGAACGAGAAACGCCGCGAGCATGTCCACCAGGTAGGTGACGGTGGTCACGACCAGCGCGATGCCTAACGCCTTGGGGAACCACCCGGACTTGTAGGCGAGATACCCTAGCGGTGCCAGCCACAGGCCAAAGAAGATCTGCGCGATAAGGAGCCCGTAGTGCTGGGCGTCGACCAAGAGCAGCACCAAGGTATTCGATCCCGCAGCGCCGAAGGCGGCCAGGTTCACCGCCCCGGTGGCGACCCGCAAGCCCTCAAACTCGAAAAGCGCATTGAGGCAGGTGATGCCCGCTCCCATTGCGACGAGGACGACCATGGCGCTCGCCACGCCCTTGTTCACCTGGTTGAGCAGCCGGTAGAGGGCCAGCGCGACGAAGACCCAGACCACCGCCTGGAACAGGTCGGCGACGATGCCGCTGCGCACCAGGCCGGCGTTCGCGAGGACGTTCCCCGCCGTGGTCGCCGCGTCACCGGCAATGTACACCTTGGGGTACACAAAGGCCTGGGCAAAGCCGCCGAAGATGGCGACGAGCAGGTAGAGCACGCCGGCGATGCGCGCGAGGCGCTTGGGTGAGTTCCTGGTGGGCTCTCCTTCGGCTGGCCCGGAGATTTTGTTTGCATTCATTTCTTCTTTGGTAGTCATCGTTTTTCTCCTTTTTGACTATTGCCGATAGCGCTGAGTTTCGTTGGGTTCCACGCCCATGACCGCGAGCAATGGCATTCCTAAATCCCGCACTTTTCTGAGCAAGCCATGCAGCGCGGCTTGATCGACTACTGGGCCAGTCAGAAGCGTATCGCCGTTATCTTCCAGCGCGATGGTCAGGCCCCCAAACCACGCTGTCCATTGCCGACCCAGATGGCCCTTGATCCTGATCTGATAGACTAGCGGTTCACTTGGACCCGTTTTTGGGTTGGGTTCGTTTGACATTACCTTGTCCTTTCGCCGCCGGCCATAACGGTCTGGGCCACTTGCTCAATGTACAAGTAGCATAGCTCCAATACGGTACTACCGTATAGCTACTAAAGTATTGTTGGGGGGTATTGTTGTGCGGTTACTGGGAGGGTGAAACTTATGAGGCTTTGGCTTTAGAGACCCTTTGCGCGCAAACGGACGTTTCGGCTACACCAGGCCCAACTCACGGGCCCGGGCCACGGCTTCGGTGCGCCTTTGGACCTGTAGTTTGCCGAAGATAGTCCGATTGTGCCCTTTAACGGTGCTCAAGGCGAGGAAAAGCCGCGCGCTAATCTCCTGATTCGAGAGGCCCTGGGCAATGAGTTGTAGTACTTCTAGCTCGCGTTGGCTCAATGGCTCGATAAGGGGCTGCGCAGAGGGAAAAGGATGGAGACGAGATTCGCTTGTGCTCCGCTGTTTCTCAGCGGCAAATGCTGGTATGAGCCTGTCTGTATAAGCCGGCATCATCCCGTGAGTGACTACTTCGGCCAATAACTGTGCCATTGGAATACCTTCGTCGACGAAGATCCGGATGAAGCCGCCCGGCGCGGCCAGCGCGAGCGCCTCACCCAGCAGTTGCGCCGCCTTGTCCCTTTCAGCATGCGCATGGAGTGCGACCGCCTGGAGCACCAGCACCTTCAGCCGTTCATCCGCCCACCTCCTGGCCTCGGCCTGCCGGCGCAATGGCTCTAGCAGCGCCAGGGCCGCGGCCGGGTCGGCCTGGGCCAGGTGGACCCGGGCCTGGCTCAGGGCGAGGTCGTGCGCCTGGGCCAACCGAGCGGCCTCCGCCAGATTGCTCTGTGCAAGCAACGTCAGCACTTGGACGGCCACAACTTCAGGCATCCAATGCCCGAAGTGATGCCGGCGCACGAACTGCTCGGCCTCCGCCAAAACCGCGACCGCGCCGGCCACATCGCCCTGGGCCAGTCGCAGGCGGGCGAGCAACACCCCGCAGGCTGCGGGTGTGTCAACATTTTCCATCTGCCGCGCCAGTTGGACGCATTGTTGCCCGTGCTGCTCGGCGGCAGCCAGGTCATTCCATTGGTAGCAGACACGGGCCAGGCCCAGATACGCTTCGCAGGCCGCCGGCCCCGGCGGATCGCCGGCCAATTGGAGGACGCGCCGATAGCTCTCGGCCGCCAGATAGAGTTGGTTTTCTGTTTCCTGGATCTGGCCCAGACAGGTGGTCGCCGCGATAGTGACCATGGTATTTCCCGATGCCTGGCTGATCGCGATGGCTTCGGTATAGGCCCTGTCGGCCGCGGCGCGGTTGCCCTGGATCTGATAGGCATACCCTAGCGTCCAGGTCGTGGTCGTGCGCACCGGCAAGTTGTTGGGGTGCAGATACTCCAGGGCGCGCTGCGACTGGGCGATGATGGTTTCCACCTGGTTCTGCGGGACAGCCAACATGGCCCGTATGGCGGCAATATGGCCGACCAGGTCGCGGGTTTGGTCATCCGGCGCGGCGTCTTGCAGGGCCGCTTCAGCAGCCTGTAGTTTCTCTTCCACACTGCTGGCGGGTTGGCCGGTCATCATTAGTGCCGAGGCATACGTCACCCACAACGAGGGTCGGGCATCCAATATCGTAGTGGGCAGCGACGCCAGCCAGTTCAGTACCGGGGCCATCGCGCCCCGAAATTGCAACGGCATCCCCTTTCCTTCAATCAGACGCTCGGCGCGCTCAATATCATGGGCAGCAATCGCATGGTGAAACGCTTCCAGGTCCAGGCCCTGGTCCTCATACCATTGGCTGGCCCGACTATGTAATTCGGCTACCTCCTTCCCCTGTTCCCCTGTTGCCGCGGCAGCGCTCTGGTCCAAGTGGTGCCGCAGCAGATCGGCGAAGAGATGGTGGTAGCGATACCAGCGTCGCTCGTTGTCCAGCGGCACCAGGAACAGGTTGCATCGCTCCAGCTTTTCCAGCATCGCCTGCGAGGCGATTCGGGGCGGGGCGCCCGCCAGCGGCGCCGCGCCGCTGCTCCCGTGGAGCAGCGCCTCACATAACGGGGCACACATGCGCTCCAGCACCGAGGTCCGCAACAGGAAAGCCCGCACCTCGGCCGGCTGGCGCTCCAGCACTTCGGTGGTCAGGTAATCGAGGATGAAGCGGCTGCTGCCGGTGACGGATTGGACGAAGCGGGTGGGGGCGTGATGGCCCTGCAAGGACAGCGCGGCCAGTTGCAGCCCGGCAATCCAGCCTTCGG
>JAICKM010000940.1 GCA_025927935.1 Chloroflexia bacterium
CCCGCCGCACGCACGAGGCGCAGGTCATGCCCTCGATGGGCAGCGTGGCCTCGGCCATGGGCACGGTGTAGCCCCCGCCCTCGACGGCGGCGCGCAGCTTCGGCAGGTCCACTTGCGCCGGGTCGTACTTGACGGTGGCGCGCTCGGTCGCCAGGTTGACGGCGGCGCTCTCCACGCCCGCGACCTTGCCTAGCGCGCGCTCCACCCGCCGCACACAGGATGCGCAGGTCATGCCGCCGATGGGCAGCATCACTTCCGTGGTCTGCGCCGCCGTGGGAGTGTCTTTGGTGATTTGCTCAGTTGCCATTGTCCTCGTTTCCTTCTGCCCGGCCTACCGCCGCGACAGATTCCTAGCTATTATTTGCCGCGCCGGGCCGGTTTCAAACCGGCCCCTACAGCGCCATTGGGCGGCGGGCCGGTTTGTGCGCCGGGCCGGTTCCAACCCGGCCCCTACAGCCCAACATCACGGCGGGTGTTACCTACCGCCGCGACAGGTCAAACAACTCTTCCAACTCGCCGATGATCTCCGCATCCCGGCCCTCGCGCACGCCTTCGATGACGCACGAATTGAGGTGGCCGCGCAGCACCGTCGCCTCGAACTTGTCGATGGCGCGCTGCACGGCGTAGGTCTGCTTGAGTACATCGACGCAATACAGGTCTTCCTCGACCATCTTGCGGATGCCCTTGAGGTGGCCCTCGATATAGGCCAGCCGCTTCAAGGCATCCTGTTTCGCATCTGCTTGCATCCTGTGTCTCCTTTACCCGACCCCCCTGGGAGGGGTTTCAACAGTATTGTAACACAGGTTGCGCGCTTTGTCAAGACCCCCCCTGGGGGGGTATACGGAGATGCACGCGCGGGCTTCCTTCATATATACCCGGAGCGCATGAAAACACGGGTGAAAGCGGGGCGCCGGTTGGTGACAATCCACAGGATCACCTGTCGGGGCAGGGGATTGCGCCCGGTGTATAGGAGGCGGGGGACGGCGACATGGTCCGGCGTCGCGGGCCTCACGCCACCGGCGTCTCGGCCAGCGCCTCGGCGACGGCGGCTTCCCAGGGCAGGGCCGCGCCCGCGTCCCAGGCCGCCGTGGCCGCGGCGGGGCCGAGCGCGGCGGTCGCCTGGGCGCGCACCGCGTCGAGGCGGCCCTGGTCCTGCTGTTCGAGCACCGCGCCGATGCGTGCCAGCAGCCCGGCGGCGGCCCCGGCCAACCAGGCGGCGTGGTGCGCGCCCGCGGGGTCGGCGGCCTGGGCGATCAGCGCCGCCGCCACGCCGAGCAGGCCGTAGGCGATGAGGAATTGCTCGCCGAGGGCGCGGGTCTGGACCAGGCTCTCCACGAAGAAGGTGTGCGCCGCCGGATAGTCGGCCTGGTCCAGCGCGAGCAGGCCCAGGTTGACCAGGCCCACCGCGATGTTGGACCTATTACCCAGGTCGCGCAAAAGCGCCTGGGCTTCTTCCAGGCGGGCGCGCGCCGCCGCATAGTCCCCCTGCGCCTGGGCGATCAGCCCGAGGTTGCCCAGGGTGAGGGCGATGAGGTTCGGCTCGCCTAGCTCCCGCCCCAGGGTCAGGGCTTCTTCATACATGGCGCGCGCCCCTTCGTGATCGCCCTGGATATCGAGCACATTGCCCAGGTTGTTGAGCATCTGCGCGATGCCGGGGCGCGCGCCCACTTCCCGCTGCAAGGCCAGGCTCTCGGCCCGCAGGGCGCGCGAGCGCGGGTAGTCCCCCTGGTCGAGGGCGACCGTCGCCAGTTCGGATAAGCTGAGCGCGATGCCGGGCCGGTCGCCCAGCGCGCGATGCAGCACCATGCTCTCTTCGTACAGCGCGGTCGCCTCGGCGTACTGGCTCTGCTTCTCGCGCAAGACGCCCAGGCGGTGCAGGGCAAGCGCCTGCCCCCGCCGGTCGCCGGCCCCGCGCGCGCGGGCGAGGCTCTCGGCTTGCAGGGCAACCGCCCGCCCGTAATCGCCCAGCGCCCGGTAGACATCGCCCAGGTCGCTCACGACGTGGATCACTGCGCCTGCGTCGCCCGCGGCGTCGTAGGCGGCGCGCGCCCGCTCCAGCCAGGTCTCGGCCTCGGCCCACGCCGCCTGGTAGCGCCGGACGCGGCTCAGCCCGTGGGCCGCTTGCCCCACGGCGGCGGCATCCCCGGCGGCCTCGGCTTCGGCCAGCGCGGCCTGGTAGTGCGTGGCGGCGGCGTCCCACTCGCCCCACTCGTTCAGCACCTTGCCCAGCGCCAGCCGGGCGTCGCGTTCCGCGCCGGGTGGGCAGAGGGCCAGCAGGCGCTCGTAGTAGTCCACGGCGGCGGGCGTGGCGTAGGCGGCGGCGGCGGCATCGCCGGCTTTGC
Source organism: Chloroflexia bacterium (assembly GCA_025927935.1). The sequence goes on from JAICKM010000940.1 coordinate 2,343, forward strand.
GATAATACTCGCGCTGCTTGGCGGTGTTGCCGCTTTGCCCGTAGTGGTAGGCCAGCAGATCCAGCGGCGGCGGCCCGCCGACCACGGCGCTGC
>JAICKM010000297.1 GCA_025927935.1 Chloroflexia bacterium
CCTTCTTCCTGCAAGCGCGCCACGATCTCGTGGTTGACGGCGTTGAGTTGCGCGTCGTCCAGGCCGGGCGCGGAGTAGCGGAAGCAGACCACGTTCAGCGGCACGGGGGCGGCCAGTTCCAGTTGGGGCGCCCGCGTGATCAACTCGGCGAGGTAACGCGCCTGCGCGACGTTCTGCTCGACCAGGCGGCCCAGCTTTGCCGCGCCCGACTCGCGGATCAGCATCCAGGCGGCCAGGGCGTTGAAACGGCGGGAAAAGTCGATGCTGCGGTCGGTGAAAGTCGGCGCCACGGTTAGCGGGCCGCGCCCGCTGGCCTGGGTATAGGCGGCGTCGACCGCGGCGGCGAAGGTGGCGCGCAGCGTGGCCGGATCGCGCACCAGGGTGAACGCGGTGCCGTAGGGCATATGCAGCCACTTGTGGCCGTCGAAGGCCAGCGAGTCGGCCCGCCCGATGCCGGCCAGCAGCGGCTTCAGCCGCGGCGAGAAGGCCGCCGCCGCTCCGAAGGCGCCGTCCACGTGCATCCACAGGTTCTCGCGCTCGCAGATGTCCGCGATCTCCGGCAGCGGATCCACGGCGCCGGTGTTCACTGTGCCCGCCGAGGCGCAGACGACGAACGGCCGGCGCCCGGCGGCCCTATCCGCGACGATGGCCCGCGCCAGGGCGGCAGTGTCCATGCGGTAGCCGGCATCGCTGGGAATCTTATGCAGGGCGCCGTGCCCCAGGCCCAGCAGCCGGAAAGCGCGATCCAGCACGACATGGCCCTCGACCGAAGTGTACCCGACCAGTGGCGCCGGAAGCTGTTGCAGCCCGTCACGCCGCGCATCGATGCCCAGCATCTGCAATCCGTGGTCGCGTGCGGCAGTGATGCCGAGCAGATTGGCCTCCGCCGCGCCGCCGACCGTGATCCCGCCCGATCCCGCGGGCATGCCCATGATCTGCGCCAGCCACGAGAGTAGCTGTTCTTCGACGTAGTTGGCCGACTGGTGCATGCCGACGGCGTTGGTGTTCATCGCCGCCGCCAGCAACTCGCCCAGCACGCCGCTCATCGTGCCGGTGCCCATGACCCAGCCCCAGAAGCGCGGGCTGATGTTGCCCACGGTGTAGGGCAACACATCGCGCTGCACCTGCGCCACCACCGCGCCCAGGCTTTCGCCCTCGGCCGGCGGCGGGCCACCGGCGCGCAGCCGCTCCAGCGCGTCGGGCGGGGGCGCCTGCCACACCGGGCGCTCGCCCACGCCGCTCAGAAAATCAATAATCCCATCAATCGCCCGATGCGCCACCCGCCGTGCCTCATCCCAATCGGGATCGAGATCGATCTCGGCGGCGCTGTCGGGAAGCTCCACAAGATCGCTCTCCGTGGTCATAAACTCCATCGTATCGGTCACAATCATACCTCCGGGTCAAAGATTGCTCAAAGCCGAGCAAGACGAGTGTGCGAGACGTGATCATCAATGACCAGCCTCGCACGTTCGCATCGCCCAAACTCTGCAATTGCTCGCAGAACATACCGCCAATCTACGCGTCAACGGCGGGTGGCGACCACCTCCAGATACTCGCCGGGCACGACCAGCGTCTCGGATCCGCCCTGGTTGAAGCGCTCCAGGAGTTCCAGCAGATCACGTTCCAGCCCCGCCTGGCCCGCGGCGTCGAGGGCGGCAAACGCCTTCAGCACCGGCCCATAGTACGTGCGGAAGGCTTCCACCCAGTGCGGCGCCGAGTGATAGCGGAACATGAAGAAGCGGCGGTTGACCGTCAGCGCGGCGATGCCGTCGCCGAAGAGTTCGCGCAGCCCCTGCTCCGTGCCCCACCGCGCCGGCGGTTTGACACCGGGGGCGGGTGGCACATACTTGCCAATCGTGCGGAAGAGCTGGCCGATAAAGCCTTCCGGAGTCCAGTTCGCCAGGCCAATCTTGCCGCCGGGCCGGCACACGCGGAGCATTTCCCGCGCCGCCTGCTCCTGATGGGGCGTAAACATCACGCCGAAGGTCGAGAGCACCACGTCGAAAGAGCTATCGTCGAACGGCAATTGCTCCGCGTCGGCTTCCTGGAAGGTCACGGACAGGCCCTCGGCCTCGGCCCTGGCCCTCCCGCGCGCCAGGAGCGCCGGCACATAGTCGGTCGAAGTCACATCGGCCCAGCGGCGGGCGGCGGCGAGCGTGGCGTTGCCGTTGCCGGCCGCCACGTCCAGCACCCGCTGGCCCGCGCGCAGATCGACGGCTTCGCACAATAGCTCGCCGGTGAGGACCAGGGTCGTGCCAATCACGGCGTAGTTGCCCGACGACCAGGTGGCCTGTTGGCGGCTCTTGAGCACGGTGAGATCGGGTTGGGTTTGTGTGGTGGTCATAGCTATACTCCTTTAGTAAGCGTGGGTTGGATTCTGATCAGCGCTACAGAAAGAAGTATAGACCGCGCCGCCGCGTTTGCCATGCGGGGATCTACGGTATTTTTTGCGGGGGCATACCGTATCCGTCGAGCAGACCGTGCTCCGTCGCGCGGCGCACCGCTTCGGCACGCGAACGGCTGTCGAGAGCGGCGAGGATATTGGCGATATGCATCTCCACGGTGCGCGGGCTAAGAACCAGGGCGCGGGCAATCTCGGCGTTGGTCTGGCCCAGCGCCACGAATTGCAGGATCTCGCGCTGGCGGCGGGTCAGGTTGCCGGCGCGCAAACGCCCCGCCGCGCCCTGGCCCAGGCGCGCGGCGACCGGTTCGCCCAGCGCCTCTAACGCCTCGGCGATGCGCGTGGCGAGGGGCCGCGCGCCCAGCTTGCGCGCTGTGCGGTAGGCGTTCGCCAGATGGCCCACGGCGGCATCATGCTCATTCGCTGCCGCAGAGGCGATCCCGGCGCGCAATTGGGTTCCGGCATGCGAATACGGATCGGTGACATCCCGCCGCAGATCGAGCGCCTGGCTAAACTGCTGCACGGCCTGCCGGGGGTCGCCGTCGAGGAGGGCGATCTCGCCAAGCGCATGGGCAAGCGCGGAAAGCGCCTCCGGTTGGCCGGCGGTGCCGGCGATGCGGGCCAGCGCATTGGCGCAGGCACGGGCGTCGGCATCCGCGTTGGTCCGGGCGAAGAAGCTGACCGCCCAGCGCAGCGGCGGCACGGCGTAGTGCCGGTCCTCGATCTGCTCCCACCGGCTGAGGATGAAGCGACAGCGCTCCGCGACCGTGTCGTACTCGCCTTTGAGATCGGCGAGGAGCGCCAACCCCCAGGCGGCCAGCAGATCCAGCGCCGCCAACTCGATCTGCCGGCCCAGCGCCGCCGCGTCGCGCAAGAGCGGCTGGGCGCGACCGGGCTGACCGCGCAGTGCATACAGCGTGCCGAGCATACAACTCGCAACGCCGCGGGCGTGTACCGAGCTATGCGGCGAGGCCAGCACTTCTCGGCAGAGAGTCATGGCCCGGTCCCACTCCCCCGTCTGGCGCAGCACTACCGTCAAACAGGCGACGCAAAGCTGGGCGGTGGCGGGGATAGCGTTAGCCTGGCAGAAGGCGAACGCAGTCTGGTAGGTCTCTTTGGCGCCGGCATAATCGCCCGCATGTTCCAGAGAGTCGGCCAACCGCTGATAAATCTCGGCGACCGCGCCCGGCAGATTGTGGCTAAGGGCCAGCGCCAGGCCGCGTTGCACCAGGGCCACGCCGTCGGGCGTCTGGCCCATACGGGCGCGGACATTGCCTTCCAGGCCCATGACCCGCGCCTCCAAATCGGGCCGCCCGGCCTGCGCGGCTTCTTGCGCGGCGATTGCCAGCAGTTCCAGCGCGGTGCGGTATTGCGCGGCGGAACGCAGGTGGGCGGCGGCCGCCAGGCGCTCGACGGCGGCCTCGGCAGGCAAGTCGCTCGCGGCAAACGCCTGGGCCGCCGCGGCGCGTGCCGCAAGCGCCTGCTCCCAATGCCCTTGGAGTTCGGCGACATTCGCCAGCTTGCGCTCGGTCACGGCACAGGCGCGCAGATCGCCGGTCTGCCGGCGGCCGGCGGCCACCTCGCGCCAGGCCCGCGCCGCTTCGGCCGGCATGCCGCATAGCTGCGCGCACTGGCCCAGTTGGTCGAGCACGTCCAGCCGCCGCGCCTCGTCCACGCCGTCGGGCCAGAGTTCCAATGCCCGCTGGGCCGCGCCTGCCGCGTCTCGGTAGGCATGGATCGCGCACGCCTGCTCCGCGGCGGTTAGCAGGGCCGCGCGGGCGCGGTCCGGTTCCTGCGCCGCCCGCCAGTGCTGGGCGACGGCCAGCGGCGGCCCGCCCGCCGCCGCCAGGCGCTCCGCCATCTGCCGGTGCAGGGCGCGACGCTGGACCCAGGAGATATCGTCATAGATAGCGTCACGGGTGAGCGCGTGGCGGAAGGCCCCCCGGCCCGGCGCGACCTCGACCACCAGGCCCCGTTCGAGCAGCGCGTCCCACCCGTCTGGGCTGCCGGCAAGCTCGGCCACCAGCGCCAGGTCGAACTCCCGCCCGGCCACCACGGCCCGGTGGAGCAGCCGCAGCGCCGGATCGGGCAGGCCGTCCAGCCGCAGCAGCACGGCGTCGCGTAGCGTGTCGGGGATGGGCAGATCCGGGCCGGGCGCCAGTTCGACGCCGGCCTCGCTCGCACGCAGGCGGCCCCGGAGGGCCAGGGCGCCCGCCAACTCCTTGACAAACAGCGGCACCCCCTCGGTGCGTTGGTAGAGCGTGGCGGCGAGCGCCGGCGCGGGCGCCCGGCCAAAAATTCGCGTGGCGAGCAGGGTGGTGTCCGCCAGGTCCAACGGCGCGACAATGATTTCGCGCAGCAAACGTGCTCGGCGCAGATCATTGCGCAAGCGCCGCAGCGGATGACCGCGGCCAATCTCGTCGTTGCGATACGTGCCGACGATCAGGAGTCGCTCCTGCGCGAACGCCCCGGCTAAAATCGGCACGCACTCCAGCGTAGCATTGTCCGCCCACTGGAGATCGTCGAGTACCAGCACGGCCGGCATCTGATGGGCAATGGCGACGAAGGCCCGGCAGATCGCCTCAAGCAGTACCGCCGGATCGGTTTGCGGTGGAGGAGGTCCCAGTTCAGACAGCAGCAGGCCCAGGTAGGGCGCGAGCGGGCCGCAATCAGCGAGTCCGCCGGGCCAGGCGCGGAGATAGGCGCGCAGCGCGGCGGCGATGGGGCCGTAGGGCGGGGTCGCGATCTCGTTGGATTGGCCGTGGAGCACCAGGAGACTAGTACGGGCCAGGCACTCCTCTAGGAGCCATGTCTTGCCCACGCCCGCCTCACCGGCCAGCAGCACAATCCCCCCGGCGCCCTGCTGGGTCGCGGTAAGGGCCTGGTCCAGCGCAACTCGTTCGGCTTTACGCCCAATCAGATCATAGTCATCGCTCACGGCGCGTCCTCGTGCGGGCAATTGGATCGAAGTACGAGATCCTCAGATCAGCCCGTTCAATATACCAGTGTCGCCGAGTCGTGTCCAGCGACAGGCGATGCGGCGGTGGAGGCGGTGGAGGCGGTGGACCGCCTCGCAGCCCATGAGAACCTGGAAAGGGTAATCGGGGCTAGCCTGGGCGCTGTTACTGTGGCCCAGCGCGCCTTACAGGCGCCCGCCCTTGAGTTTGCCGAGCAACAATACACGCCCGCCTGAGCGCGCCACCCACCCGGCATCCGTCTGGCATAACTCCTGCGTTGGCTCCCCGGAGACATATTCGTGTTCATCGCGGTAGTCAATGGGCTACCACTTGTAAGCATGCGCCCATCGGGGAGCGCATACGAGGAGCTACAATGCGCTTAGGTTTTGCCTGCACGGTGCTGGGCATCGATGTGCCCGCCCATGACGCCCGGCGGCCCCAGAACGGGCCGCATCTCTCTACCAGCCTGGACTATGTGCGCCGCATCTTGCGCTACGCCGCGGGCCAGGGCATCCACATGTACCGCCTATCGTCCAATATCGCTCCTTACTACACCGATCCCAAGCGCCCGGAGTTCGGCGGCCAACTGGACGAGGCGCGCGCCGCCCTGGCCGCGACCGGCGCGCTGGCCCGCGCGCTCGACATCCGGCTCAGCAGCCACCCCGGCCAGTACACCGTGCTCAACTCGCCCGACCCGGCCATCCACGCGGCGGCCTTGCGCGAGTTGCACTACCACACGGATGTGCTCGATCGAATGGGCCAGCCGCCCACCAACAAGGTCATCCTCCACGTCGGCGGCGTTTACGGCGATAAGCCCTCCGCGCTGGCCCGCTTCATCGCCCGCTACCGCGATCTGCCGGAAGCGATCCGGGCGCGGCTGGTGATCGAGAACGACGACCGCCTGTTCAGCGTGGGCGATGTGTTGCAGATCCATGAGGCGACAGGCGTGCCGGTGGTGTTCGACAACCTGCACCACACGCTGAACCCCACGCCGGGCCTGGGCGAACGCGCCGCACTGGCCGCCGCCCTGGCGACCTGGCCCGCAGGTCAGACGCCGAAGATCCATTACTCGGACCGCAAGACAGAACCGACCGAGGTGCGTGTCAAGGGCAAGCCGCCGCGTCTGCAACCGCCCAGCCGCGGCGCGCACGCCGATTATGTCGACCCGGCGGGTTTCGCGACCTTCCTCTACGCGGCGGGGGGCCTGGGCGACTTCGACGTGATGTTCGAGGCCAAAGCCAAGGACCAGGCGGTGTTGCGCATCATGCGCTACCTGACTGAGCAGGGTATCTCCTTTGACGGCACGCGGCGAATATCAGAACAGGGCGAGGAAGCAGCGCGCCCCGGCGGCCGGGAAGCTGGATGGCAGGGCGCCGGGCAACGCGCGGCTTCGGGTGACCCGGCGCAGCCCACGACGGCAGATAGTATGGTATAATGAATGCGTGAAACAGAGGCTTTACATGGCCCCTGGTATTTTTCTCCTTGCCGTCACGTGACGCTATTGAGCGCCGGTGTCCCTGCTGTGCGTCCTGATTGCCCGGCGTCGCCCATCCCCGGCCCCGTTGGTCAGGCCGGCAGCAATTCGCCCCACGCAGGACGCCCCGGCATCCACGCATCTTGCCCGTGCCGCCGCGAACCGGCGCGCTGTCGCGGCAAGTGACATCCCGCGAGCGACCCACCACTGGAAATCATGACTACGGGAAAGCAAGAGCAATCGAACAGCGCGGATCGGCGCGGACGTGACAGCGGGGCGCAACGCCCCAGGTTGGTGGCGATCCTGGTCGGGCTGCTGGCGGCCCTGATCTGCGGCGGGTGCGATTTCGGGTCTGCCGCGCCGCCGGATGCCCATGGCTCAACGGCGGCCATACCGGCAGACGGCGATCCCGCTATCACGGTGATCGTCATACATGGCCCGGCCACGCCTACGCCGGCCCGCGCGGCGGTCGCACCTACGGCCACCGCGCCGCCCCCCGCACCGGCTACTCTGCCCCCCTCGACTGCTGTCCCCGTCCGCGCCGTAGGCGTGGTCATGAGCAGCAAGCTGCGGGTGCGCGAAGGGCCGGCGACCCGCTATCCCGTCATCACCACACTGGACGCTAACACCCCGCTGGATGTCCTGAGCCAGGCTCAGGGGCTGGACTGGCTGAAGATCCGCCTGCCCGATGGACACGAAGGCTGGGTCTCCGCCGATCTGGTCCAACTGAAGATCGACCGTGCGAGCATCCCCGTCGGCTACTTCCGCCCACTGACCGGGATGATCCACAACTACACGGGGCCGCGTGGTCACGGCGAGCTACGTCTGCAAAACAGCAATACCGACGACCGCCTGGTGGTCGTCACGCGCAACACCGAGCCGGTGATGTCGGCCTACCTGCGCGCGGGCGAAAGCTTCACCATCGACGGCATCGCCGACGGCACCTACCGGCTCTACTACAGCCAGGGCGAGGATTGGGACGGGACGGCCTTTACCCATAATGTCAAGACGAGCCGGTCGAGCGGCGCCCTGCTGTTCACCACCACCGACCGCACCTACAGCACCTGGAATATCGACATCTTCGTGCCATCCGGCGGCAACACCGACGTAGAGGCGATTCCCACGGACGCCTTCCCCGTCCTCCCGCCCGACCAGGACAAAGACACCCCGTAGGCCATCCCGCGCTTAAGTAGTCCGTCACAGCAGATTGTCATACTGAGCGGAGCGAAGAATCTCCGTCTGGTCGGCCAA
>JAICKM010000663.1 GCA_025927935.1 Chloroflexia bacterium
ACGCCGGGGACGGTGGGGGCACGCTGGACCTGATCCAGGACAACCGCGTGGCTGCCTGCGCCGCGGGCGGGTTCGGCATCTGGGTGTTCGTGCCCTACCTGGCGCCCACGGTGGACGGCAACACGATCACCGACTGCACCGCCGGCTTGGCCGCGTTCGGCCAGGGCGCCGCCGTAACCACGACCTTCAGCGGCAACACCGCCGACGCGGGCGGCCAGGCGAACAGCTACGGCGCTATCGTCACCACCGACATCGCGCCCTTCGGCTCCTCGAACGTGGCGGCGGAGTTCACCTGCAACACGTTCACCCACAACGCCGTGGGTTTCTACATCGAGCAGCAGCCGGGCTTCACCGCGGCGGCCACGCTGCACAACAACGACATCTACGCCAACACGAGCTATGGCGCGCAGAACACCACCGGTGCGCCCCTCGACGCGGCGAACAACTGGTGGGGATCGCCCACCGGCCCGACCCATCCCAGCAACCCCGGCGGCATGGGCGACCGGGTCAGTGACAATGTGCTGTTCACGCCGTGGCTGACGGCGCAATCGCCGTGCGGCAACAATCCGCCGACGGTCACGCCCACGCCAAGTAAGACCGCGACCCCGAGCGACACGCCAACGTTCACGGCGACCCCCAGCAACACCCCGACGCCGACCAATCCGCCGACGTTCACGGCGACGCCGACGTTCACCGCAACGCCCAGCAACACCCCAACGGTGACGGATACGGCGGTTCCCTCCGCGACGACCACGGCGGTGCCTTCGGGCACGAGCACGGCGGTTCCCTCCGCCACCGCGACGACCACGGCGGGGCCGTCGCAGACCGCAACCGCCACCCCGCCGCCGGTGAACTGCCCGCTGCCGTTCACCGACGTGGACCAGTTCAACCCGTTCTACCAGTACATCCAATGCCTCTACTGCCGAGGCATCATCAGCGGTTACAGCGATAATACTTTCCGCTGGACCGCCGATGTCACCCGCGGGCAGGTGACGAAGATCGTCGCCAACGCGGCGGGCCTCAACAACGCCGTGACCGGCCAGACCTTCACCGATGTGTCGGCGGCCAACCCGTTCTATGTCTACATCGAGCGGCTCTATCGCCACGGCGACATCAACGGCTACGATACGGCGGCCAACTGCCCCACCGGCACGCCCTGTTTCCGCTGGGAGCAGCCCGTGACGCGCGGCCAGCTTGCCAAGATCGACGCCAACGCCGCCGGGTACAATGAGATGCCCGGCCCGACCACCCAGAGCTTCAAGGACGTGCCGGCGGCCAACCCGTTCTATGTCTACATCGAACGGCTGGCACTGCACGGGGTGATCAACGGCTACACCTGCGGTGGCCCCGGCGAGCCGTGCCCCGGCTTCTACTACCGGCCCAACGCCAATATCACCCGCGGGCAGACCAGCAAGGTCGTCTCGCAGAGCTTCTTCCCCCAAAGTTGCGCGCCGGCCCCCGGCCCACCGCCACCATCACCCGGTAAGCAGCTCACGGCATAACGGCGCCGGTGTGTTCGGAGAACACACCGGCGCCTCTTTGCACCGTGCCGAGGCCGGACGGGCCGGCGGGCTTACACTGCTTTACCGCCCGGTACCACCGGTGCGCGGCGAATTGCATGGAACGACTCCAGGCGCTGATTTGAACGGGTTGTCGCAAGCGCTGTCCATCTCACCCGGTATCGCCATGCCGTGTCCAGCTGGGGTAAGGTGTACGCACGCGGAACAGGCGGTCCTCCGCCGCTGTCCCGGTCTGGCACCTGCTCCATCTGGGGACCTTTCCCATTTATCGTCAGACCGGCTATAATTGACGCCAGGCGCCCGCCCGCGCCATCAGCGTAGTGCGTGGGGTGGTGCCGGATACCCGGCCAATCGAGCAAATGAGGAGTGAGGTACCGAACCATATGGCTAAACGTGATCTGCCCGCACGATCTACCTCCGTACATCCGCCCGCGGCTCCCGCGCCGGTGCCGCATACTCGGCCCGCGCCATCCGGATTGCCCGCCGCCTTGGCGGCGATTGGCCTCGACACCGGCAAACCAGGAGGCGCGTCACCCCTGGAGATCGGCATTTATAGCCTGCTGGTCTTCGTCCCGATCGCCCTGGTCGTGGAGTTATTGGGCCTGGGCAACGGCTGGCTCTTCCTGACCTCCGCCGCGGCCATCATCCCGCTCGCCAAGATCCTGAGTACCGCGACTGAGCAACTGGCGGCGAAGGTGGGTACCGGCCTGGGTGGGCTGTTGAGCGCCACGTTCGGCAACGCGGTGGAGATGATCATCGCCTTCTTCGCTCTCCAGGCCGGACTCTATGAGGTGGTAAAAGCGTCCATTGCCGGAGCGATTATGGGCAACGTGCTGTTTGTCCTCGGCCTCGCCATTCTGATCGGCGGGCTGGGGAAGGAAAAACAGGTTTTTAATCGCACGGCGGCGGGGGTCTCGGCGTCGCAACTCACCCTGGCCGCGGCGGGGTTGTTTATCCCCGCCGCGTTTGTGCTGACCACACCCGACAGCCTGTTGACCACGGATCTGCGCGAAGAACTGAGTATCGGCGTGGCCGTGTTGCTGTTGTTGGGCTATGTGATGCAACTGATTTTTTCCCTGCGCACTCATAAGCACCTGTATGCCGAAGGGGAAGACGAGTCGGAGCACGGCACCAGTTGGTCCACCCGGCACGCGGTGATCGTGCTGGTGGCGGCGACTGTGCTGGTGGCCATTGTGGCCGAATGGCTGGTCAGCGGGCTGGAGTTTTTAACGGAGAGCCTGCATCTGAGCGAGTTGTTCGTGGGCGTGGTCGTGGTGGCTCTGGTGGGCGGCGCCGCCGAGAGCGTGACGGCTATTTCCGTGGCGCGCAAGGATAAGATGCCCCTGGCCCTGAATATTGTCATGAGTTCGACGTTACAGATCGCGCTCTTCGTGGCGCCGGTGCTGGTACTCATTGGCTTCTTCATCGGGCGGCCACTGGACTTGACCTTCAACCTGTTCGAGGTCGCCACCATTATGACGACCATGTTGATCGCGAACGCGATCACCCACGATGGGGAAAGCAACTGGTTTGAGGGCGTGCAGTTGCTGATTGCCTACGCGCTGATCGCCGTGGCCTTCTTCTTCCACCCGTAACCGGGCATAGGACTCATAGCGCCGGCCTACGAATCAGTCTCGCCTTCCGCGGGTGGGGCAGCGGTAGGGTAGGGGACGTGCAGCAGCGCGGCAGCCTGGCGCCTGGCGGCTTCGGGGCGGCGGTCATAGCGGGCGGTAGTTTGCACATTGGCATGCCCGGCTAGTTGCGCGACCGTGGCGATGTCGGCCCCGGCGGCAAGCAGATCGCTCACGAAGGTGCGCCGCAGGTCGTGGGGCGAGAAGGATTCGAGGCCGGCCTGCTTGCCGCGCTTGCGCAGCACGTCGTAGACGGCCTGGGAACTGAGCCGCCGGGGCAGCAGCTTGCCGGTCTTGGTGATGGGCCAGAAGAGGGCGCCAGGCGTCGCGCCCCGCCGCCACAACCAGGCGTCCAGCGCCGCCGCCGCGCCGCCGAGCACGTAGACGGTGCGCTCCTTGGTGCCCTTGCCGCGCACGCGCAGCTTGCCGGGGGCCGGGTCGTAGTCGGCAAGGTCGAGCGAGACGGCTTCTTCGCGGCGCAGGCCCGCGCTGTAGAGCAGGCTAACGAGGGCGGCATCGCGGAACCCGGCGGGCGTGGGGTCTCCGCCGCAGGCGCGCAACAGGGCTGCCAGTTCGGGCTGGTCCAGTTCGCGCCCGGCGGGCAGGGTACGGCCCTTGACCGTCTCGATATCCGCCGCGCGCCGATAATCCTCGGCGGTCATCTGGCGCAGGCGCCAGGCCGTTTTCAAGGTGCCGCGCAGGGCCGACAGCATCTTATTGGCCGTGGCCGGGCTATAGGCATCGGCGAGGGCCGCGCGGATGGCGGCCGTGTGCTGGAAGCGCAGACCGGCCCAGGGGCAGGACAGCGCATCGGCCCGCCCGTTGGTCAGAAGCTCCGCGATCACGTCGAGCGCCTGGCGCATGGTGCGCCGTCCGCCGGGCCGCAGATGGGC
>JAICKM010000725.1 GCA_025927935.1 Chloroflexia bacterium
GCGACCGGCCGGATGACCTCGCTGGTGGTGGAGGATGTGGCAATTGCCCTGCCCATGGCCGGCCTGGTGGACCTGGACGCCGTGCAGGCGCGCCTGGCGACCGAGGCCGCGCAAGCTCAGGCCGAGATCGCGCGCATCGAGGCGTTGCTGGCAAACGATCAGTTCGTGAGCAAGGCCAAACCCGCCGTGGTGGACGCCCAGCGCGAAAAGCTCACGGCGGCCCGCGACCGGCTGGCGGTGTTGCAGACCCGGCTGGCGTCGTTCCAGTAAACGCCGGCCCGCTAGCGCAGGGCGGGGTGGGGTGTACAAGCCTCTCACCCCGCTCTGCTGCTTTCTACCCCATTGGCCCCGGCGTGGCAGTGATTTTCCGGCCCGGTAGTCCCACCTTTCCTAGCCTATTCGGGCTATTGACTCGCTTTGTTCAAGTGTGCTACGATGCCCTTATCATCAAGCTTACCGGGCTTGGTGAGTGGAATGGGGCCGTAACACGTCGTTGCATTCCGTCACAATACTCGACAAAGGAGGTGGATACATGGATACAACTGCTCGTGATCGCAAACTCGCGTTTTTGCGCCGCATGATCTGGTGGTTGCCCGTACTGGCCTTCGCCATCTGGGCCGCCGTACTTATCGCGGTGGGTGGTGCGACTTCGTATGCCGGCGGCAGCTTCATGGGTGTTATCTTGCAAGCCCTGGTCGTTGCCATCGTCGTCGGCATTCTCTGCGTCGCAGTCTACTTCGGCTACAAGTATATGCTGGAGCGGAACCCGAATCTCTGACCCGTTGTTCTGAGATAGCGTTTGCCGCGTCCCGCACCCGCAGGCAGGCGGCGTCCGGCTCAGGCCGGCGCATTATGCGCCCCGCAGGATACCCGGCGTAGCGTCTTCCGGTGGTTGCCCGTGGCAGGCCGGTACTCGTACTCATATTCGTGCCCCACAACCGATACTTCCCGGCCCGGTAACAGAGAAGCCGTCTCGAATGAGACGGCTTCCTTTTTATGCCCGTGCGGGGATGGCTTTAGCTGTGCGCGGTGAGCAGATCTTCCAGGATAGTCAGGCCCTCGTCGGCCAGATCCCTGGTCAAGATCAGCGGCGGGCAGAGGCGAATTGCGCCGGGGCCGGCCCCCAGCAGCAGCAGGCCGCGCTGGAAGGCTTCGTCCACAATCTGGTCGCGCAGGTCGTGGGCCGGGGCGCGGGTAGCGCGATCCTCCACCAGGTCGATGCCCAGCATGAGGCCGCGCCCGCGCACTTCGCCGACGATGGGGAAGCGGTCGGGCCAGGTCTGCAAGCGGGCCATCATGTGCGCGCCTACTTCATTGGTATTGGCGAGCAGTTCGGTTTCGAGCAGGGTGATCGTGGCGAGCGCGGCGGCGCAGGCTACCGGGTTGCCGCCGAAGGTGTTGGCATGCGCCCCCGACGGCCAGGTCATCATGCGCTTGGGCGCCACAATCGCGCCCAGCGGCAGCCCGCCGCCGATACCCTTCGCGATGGAGATCACGTCGGGCACCACGCCCCAGTGCTCGATGGCGAACATCTTGCCGGTGCGCCCCATGCCCGACTGCACCTCGTCCGCCACCAGCGGGATGTCATACTTGTCGCACAACTCGCGCAGCGCGGGGAAGAAATCATCGGGCGGCACCACGTAGCCCCCCTCACCCTGGATTGTCTCGACAAAGATGCCGGCCACCTCGTCGGGGCGCACCAGGTGGTGCATCATGACATGCTCGATATAGTCGACGCAGGCGCGCCCCAGGCGCTCGGTGGGCACGTCAAACGGCGGGCGATAGGGGTTCGGGTAAGGGGCATGATACACCCCCGCCAGGAGCGGCTGATAGCGCGCCCGGTGCAGCGCCTTGCTGCTGCCCAGCGACATGCTGCCATAGGTGCGACCGTGGAAGGCGCCCAGGAAGCTGATAAACGCCGGGCGCCCCGTGTACCAGTGGCACAGCTTCATCGCCGCTTCGTTCGACTCGGTGCCGGAGTTGGTAAAGAAGACCTGCTTCTCATAATCGCCTGGGGTAATTCGGGCCAGGGTCTCGGCCAGCTCCACGGCTTGGGGCAGATAGAAATCGGTGCCCGCCATATGGACATACTTCTGCGCCTGCCTTGTGATTGCTTCCACGATGGCCGGGTGGGCATGGCCCGCGACCAGCACGGCGACCCCGGCGGTAAAGTCGATAAAGCGCCGGCCATCGACATCCCAGACCTCGCTGCCCTTACCGTGGTCCATGACAAACGGGTAGCTGCGCGTATACGACGGGGAAATGACCTGATCGTCCCGCGCGACCAGGGCTTCGGCCTTCGGTCCCGGCAGGTGCTGCGTCTCGGCAGCCGGCTTAACAGTAGATACCATTCACAAGTCTCCTTTGACTACGAAACTGCGGATAGGATGGCGAATAGGTGCGACCCACGGAGTATAGGCGCGGAACAGCCTAGATCGAACACGTTAGCGTATTGTATCATACGCCGCCCGCTTCGTGCCACCTGAGTCCGCCGCCGGGTGGCGGGCGGGGCAAGTTTGACGGGGCGCGCAGACGCCGGGTATAATAGGGCTATTACCGCCGGATCCCGCTGCGGCTGGAGAATTAGGGAGAGCGCGCCGGCGGCACGAAAGCATTCGATCCTATGCCGACAATTACACTCTACACCAAGCCCAACTGCCCGCTCTGCGACCACACGCGCCATTATCTGCAACAGGTCATCGCCGAGCGGCCCGATGCGTCCGCCTGGGTGGTGGACGAGATCAGCATCCTCGACGATCAGGATCTGTACACGGCCTATCGCTACGTGATCCCGGTGGTGGTGGTGGACAACGGCACGCCGATCCCGGCCCCGGTCTCGATGGATATGGCCTACCTGCGGGCGGCGCTGAGGAGCGCGCAGGTGGCCGCGAGCGTGCCGACCACGGCCATGCCGCTGCCTGGGCCGGGCGCTGCCCCTGTGGAGACAGTGCCTGACCTGGCCCCGGCTGCCGCCGCTCCGCCAGTGCCGGCGGATGGCTCTACAGCAGCGGGCGCCGCGGCGTCAGCCTATCCGTATCCCTATTATTATGGCCCGCCCCGCCCGCAGACCGGCGTTTTCGGCGCGCTGGAGCGCTTCGGCAACGGCTTGAGCACGCACTGGCTGGCCGTGGCGAACACGGGCATCGGCATCTTCTCGACGCTACCCTGGCTGGCGCCGGTCTTTGCCGCGCTGGGCTGGTGGTTCCTGGCCGACCCGATCTACACGATCTATATGTTCTTTTGTCACCAACTGCCGGAGCGCGCGGGCAATCTGTTCGGCTATCAGGTGGCTTACTGCTATCGTAATAGCGCCATCTACACGACGATCTTCCTGGGTGGCCTGCTCTTTGCGGCGGCCCGCCGGGGCGCGTTAGGTGGACGGCTGGCCTGGATGCTGCGGCCCATCCGCTGGCAGGTCTTCGTGGTCCTGCTGGTACCCATCGCCGTGGACGGCCTGACCCATATGTTTGGGTTGCGCGAGGACAACGCCTGGTTCGACACGCTGACCGGGGGCCGCTTCGGCGACTTCTCGGTGGGCGACAGCCTGGGCACCTTGAACTGGTGGTTGCGTGTTATCAGTGGCGCGATCTTCGGCTTCGCCGTCGTGCGCCTGGCCTATCCCTGGGTTCTGCGGGCCGTGGA
>JAICKM010000393.1 GCA_025927935.1 Chloroflexia bacterium
CAGGTGGGGGCGGGCCTCGCGGCGTAACGCCTGCATCTGTAGCCAATCAACCGCAGCGCGAGACATATCCCCCAGTTCCTGATGGAAGAGCGCGCGGTTATAGAGCACGTCGGGATCGTGGGGCGCCAGGGCCACGGCCCGGTCGAAATCAAAGGCCGCGGCCTGCACGCGCCCCAGGTCGCGCAACACCCAGGCCCGTTGCACCAGGGCGGCCGCGTGGGTAGGCCGGTCCGCGAGGAGCGTGTCCAGGACGCGCAACGCGCCCAGCAGATCGCCTGCTGCGCGCCGCTGCTGGGCACGGTCCAGCAGTGGCGTGGGCGCCTCTTCGCCTGCCGGAGAAGGGGCGCGGTCGAACAGCGTGGGCACAGCGCCCGGCCTGCTCTGGTTACTGGTCTGCTGTGTGGCGAGCACCATCTGGAACCTCCCCGATCTGCCTGTCCGGCGACCGCGCGTTTACCGGTATCGGCCTGTACGGGCCGTATTACGGCTCTGTTCGCTCTATAGCTATTATCGCGCCGGAACATTAAGCGGGGATTAGGGGAATGTAAACAATTGGTATGAGTCTATTGGGATCGTTTGCGGGAGATTTGGGGCGCCACTCCCGGCGCCGACCGGCGCCGGGAGTGGGTTACATTTGTGCGGAAGCGAACCGTGCTTTCGCCGCAACAACCTGATGCGGCCAGAGGGTCGGGCGGCCCGTTCGGCGCTTAGAGCGGGGTCGCCTCGCCGTCGATGCTGATCTTGATGTCGTCGCCAACCATCATCCCGCCCATTTCCATGGCCATATTCCAGTTCAGGCCAAAGTCCTTGCGGTTGATCTGAGTGGTGGCCGAGAAGCCCATTTTACGTTCGCCCCAGGGAGTCATGTTGTGGCCCCCAAGCTCCACGTCCAGCGGCACCTCCTGCGTCACCCCACGAATGGTCAGATTGCCCGTTACGCGGATCTGGCCGGGGCTGACAGAATCGACGCGCGTGCTGGTGAACGTAATCTGCGGATAGTTCTCCACGTCCAGGAAATCCGCGCCCCGCAAATGCGCATCGCGCTCGGCCGCGTGCGTGTCCAGCGTCGTGGCGTCGATAACCGCGTCCACACGCGAGCGCGTCACGTCCTGCTCATCCACCGTGATGGTACCGCTTGGCGAGTGAAAGCCGCCCCGTACGGTGGAGATCATCATGTGCTTGACGGCGAACTGCACAACGGTGTGCATCGGATCGACCTTCCAGGTACTGGACACCCCGGCATCCGCGGTGCTCGCGGTGCTTTGCGTGTTCTGATCGTTCGAGGTAATAGTCATAGAATTGCCATCTCCTTACGCGCCCATACAGCTTGACCTGTCTCTCTAGAGACAACGCAGGGTATTCAGGCACGCGCGGCGCGGAAGAAAGCGGAGGAGATGGCAGGGCGGTGCTGGCGAACTCACAGCGAGGTCCCACTGTAATCAGTATAGCATACCAATGCAATACCCCCGCCGGCGCCGGGTGCATCCCGGCAGAGCAGCGGCGTCCGGCCCCGCAAGAGGCGGGCTAGCGGAGCGCGCCGCCTGCCAGCGCACCCATCGCCCAATTGGTCCAGCCCGCGCAGGCGGGATTCGTAAAGGTAGCCGGAGGCTTGAGCCTCCGGGCGCACGCCACCTTACCGCGCAGCCCACCGGTTACCTTACCGAAACCTGACCGCGCATCTTGCATTGCAGGGCGGATTCTGCTACAATACAAACCATCATATTAGATGAACCTTCCTCAGCGCCGTTCCCGTATGACGATCTGGCCATCATTGCCGCTGAGAGCCTGATACGGGGTGCGTCCGCGACCGCTATGGAGTTAATCGGCACGGGACAATAGGGCTACAGGCGACGCGCAGTTTGGTAAGCTTCCTGGCGCCCCATCCGGGTCTTTGACTACTCTGCCATCCGCATACCCCATATTTCCTATCCTGTTACCTGATGCCGGCCCCGCTGCCGTGGCCTTCATCCGACTCTCCACCAGGAGGTTCGTTATGGTCTGTAAAAACTGTGGCAAGGAACTCCCGTTGGCAGCGAGTTTTTGCTGGCAGTGTGGCACGTCGCTGCATGCCGCCGCTGAGCAAGCACGCGAAGAAACCGCCGCGGCCTGGGAGACCTGCGAAGTGATGTGGGAAGTAGTCCAGGAAGGCAAGCCCGCCCTGGTCGGTTCGCCCACGCATGTGCTCCGCTTCTGGGCGCGCGCTTTCGGCGCCAAAGGCACTTATATGGCGGGCGAGACGGAACCCTTCAGCGTGAAAAAGGCGGGATCCACTGCCTATCCCATCCCGGAGCGCGAGGCCGTGACGGCGCACGGCACCTTCATCCAGCAATTGATGGAAGACGGCTGGGAACCGATCCGGGAAGACGCGGAAACCTGGTTCCACACGCACCTGCGCCGCCGGGTGAAAGCGCCCCGCCGCTAAGCGCGCCGCCCGCCGTTACACCGGCACCACGGCGGTGGGCGCGGGGGCCACCGGCAGCGTGAAGGAGAAGGTGGCACCCTGATCCGGGCGGCTGGTTACGCCGATTTCGCCGCCGTGGGCCTGCACCAGGTGCTTGGCGATAGCCAGGCCCAGGCCCGTGCCGCCCGCGCTTTTGGCCCCGGCGCTGCGCGCCTTGTCCACTTTGTAGAACCGCTCGAACAGCCGCGGCTGTTCCTCCTGTGGGATACCGATACCGGTATCGCGCACGTAGAGCCGCACGCCCGCCGGGTCCGGCTCGGCCCAGAGGGTGATTGCCCCGCCGGGTGGCGTGAACTTGATCGCGTTGTGGACCAGGTTGACCAGCACTTGTTCGATCCGCGTGGCATCCACATCGGCGGGCGGCAGATCCGGCCCGGCGCGCACGGTCAGCGTGAGTCCGGCCCGCTCAGCCTGCGCGCGCAGCCGCCCCGCGGCCCGCTCCAACAGCGTGTCCACCGGGAACGGCCGGCGGTCGAGTTGCACCTGGCCCGACTCGATGCGCGACAGCTCCAGCAGTTCGCGCACCAGTTGGGTCAGCCCATCCAGTTCCACGTCGATGCGCCGCAGGAAGCCGGCTGCCGCCTGCGGGTCGTCGTGGATGGCGGTATGCAGCGTTTCGACCAGCAGTTTCACGGAGGCCAGCGGCGTGCGTAGCTCGTGGCCGATATTCGCCACGAAGTCGCGGCGCACGCGCTCCAGGCGGCGCAATTCGGTGACATCTTGCAGTACGGCCAGCACGGTCGGCGCCCCACCGGCCGGGCCGGGGATGCCGGTGACGACGCACGCGACCTGGTAGGGGCCGAGGGCCAGGTCCAGGTATTGGCGCTCGCCCGGCGCGGCCAAGGCGGCGCGCCCGGCCTGGTACATCTCGTGGCTCTGCGTCAGCGCCACCAGCGAGCGGCCCACGGCCCGCTCCGGGCTGGTCTGCAGCAGGCGGCAGGCGGTCGGGTTGATGCCGTCGATGGCGCCGTGAGCGTCGGTCAGCACGATGCCGTCGTGCATATGGGCCAGCACGGCGGCCATCTGGTTGCGCTCGGTCGTGCGCCGGCGGATCGTATCGCCCAGCCGGTTCGCCATGGCGTTGAACGCGCCGCTCAGCGCCCCGATCTCGCCGCCCGTCTGGCTGTTGGCGCGCGCCGTCAGATCGCCCTGGCCGAAGCGGGCGGCCACCCCGCGCAGGGCCGACAGCGGCCCGGCAATGGAGCGCGCCAGCACGGTACCGAGCAGGGCGGCGGGCAGGCTGACCAGCAGCACCGCCAGCCCCAGGTTACGCCAGAGCGTGTCACGCGCCTGCTCCACCGATGTCAACGGGTAGGCCACGCGGGCGATGCCGGCCACTCTGCCGGGCGCTGCGGAGTCAGGTATGGTCACGGCCACGTAGAGCAACTGGCGGTGGACCGTGGCGCTCAGGCGGCTGTCGCTGCCGGGCGCGCCGGGATGGGCAAGGGCCTGCACCACTTCCGGGCGCTGCCGGTGGTTTTCCATCAGCGCCGGGTTTTCTTCCGAGTCGCCCACGACCGTGCCGTCGGGGCGAATCAGCGTCACGCGGGTGCCGAAGA
Source organism: Chloroflexia bacterium (assembly GCA_025927935.1). Next base: position 4,021 of record JAICKM010000393.1, read on the forward strand.
TGCCGGCCAGGTTGTGGGCCAGGGTGTTTGTGATGGAGATCGGCGTGGCCGGGGTGAGCAGCGGGGCGGCGTTGAACGCCACGGCGTGGACCTGGTCGCTCAGCCGCGCCCGCAGGGCATCTTCATCGCGCGTGGCGAACTCGTCGCCGAGCAGCACGGCCAGGATGCCCACGGTAATCAGCACCAGGGCGATATAGCTCAAGGCGATGCGGACCCAGGTGCGCGATAACATGGCGATGGGGCCCGCTTCCTAACCTGGCGCTTGTTCGACCCGCACGGCCGGGCCGAACTTGTAGCCGACGCCGTAGACCGTCTCCAGCACCGCCGGATTGGCCGGGTCGGCTTCGATTTTAGTACGCAGCCAGCGGACATGGACATCGACCGTGCGCGTGCCGCCGACGAAGTCGTAGCCCCAGACGCGGTCGAGCAGCACTTCGCGCGAGAAGACCTGCTGCGCGTGCCGGGCCAGGAAGGCCAGCAGGTCGAACTCCTTGGGCTTGAGCGCGAGTTGCCGGCCCGCCCGCGTGACCGTGCGGCGCGCCACATCAATCGCCAGGTCGCCGCTGACCAGCAGCGGTCCGGCGCTGGGCGCCGCCGTGGCCGGCGGACTAGCCGGGGCGGCGGTGCGTAGCATATCGGTGCGCCGGATCAGCGCGTGGACGCGGGCCAGCAACTCGCGCAGGCCGAACGGCTTGGTCAGGTAGTCGTCGGCGCCCAGTTCCAGCCCCAGCACCTTGTCGATCTCTTCTTCCCGCGCCGACAGCATCAGGATGGGCACGGTCAACTCGCGCCGGATCGCCCGGCACACGTCGAAGCCGCTCACGCCGGGCAACATCACGTCGAGGATCACCAGGTCGGGGCGCTCGGCGTAGGCGAGGGGAATGGCCTCGGTGCCGTCGGCGGCGGTCAGCACCCGGTAGCCCTCGCGGCGCAGGTTATAGGCGAGCATGTCGCGCAGGGTCTGTTCGTCGTCCACCACCAGCACGGTGGATTGGGGGGAGCCGGCCGGCTCCGGGAGGGTCTGCATCGGGTTGCGCTCACTCATACTGATCATAGCGGTATTGTATTCTCATTTCCAATCACTATTAGTGTACACGGCCGGGACGGCTTATGCAAATCTCCGCCGGGTGGGCGTCCGGCGCCTCATGGGCCTGGGGATCGGATTGCGGAGCATTATACACGGGGGCTTCCCCCTGCCCCGATTCACGCCATTATCGTCACCGTTCAGTATAGCGAATGCGTGTTAACAACGATTTAATGCTATGTTAGCGCCCGTTAATAAGCGGGAGTCTGTCGTCGGTCGTACAGTGTCCCTCGTGTCACTCTGAGCGCAGCGAAGAGTCTCGTCTCGTGTCCGCAGGTGAGGAGATTCTTCGCTGCACTCGGAATGACAATTTGTCTCCGGGGAGGGCATATGCCGTGGATGTACCAGGACAAACGGTACTTTCTGGCTAATTCGCCGGCCGTATCTTGTGCCGGGACATTTGCTTTGCTATAATAGAGGTTATAAACTTACCAAGGTGGTAAAGTTTGCGAGAGCTTTCCTGGTTGGTGTTGGGGAAGCACAGCGCAGCTTGCCTACCCAGAAGGGGAGGGACCTATGACACTTGCCCAACAGAGCCAGATTGCCGCATCGCTGCTCTGGCTCGCATTGATCCTGGGGCCACCCCTGGCCCTGGCGCTGGGGGCCGGCATGGTCTATATGGACAGCGCCACCCGCGGCTTGAATACGGTGCCCGTGCGGGCCGACAACCGGGGCATCTTGCTGTTGCTCCTCGTTGCCTTCGCCGTCTGGGTGCTGCTGCTCAAGTTTCTCTACCTGCCCATTATCGGCTTCGACGCCCAATTTCTGAGCCTGAATGGCGTTACGAAGTACAATTACGGCGACATCCGCAGCGTGCAGACGCTCTGGCACCTCACCCGCGATTGGGTTGCCACGCGGCCATTTGAGGCGGTGACGTTGCTTAGCTTCCTGCCGCTGATCTCGGCCTCGGTGCTGGTCTTTGCCCGCGCGCTGGGCCGCTCCGCCGCGCTCCCCGCCCCGCCGCAACGTTATTGGCGGTAAACGCGCTCCGGCTGCCCCGCCCGCGATCCCGCTTGCCGGTGGTCGCGGGCGGTTTGCTTTGTCTGTTGCTGGTCGCCTGCACCGCCGACGGCAGCGACCCGGATCCGCGCCCCAAAGGGATCAACGTGCAATCGGGCACGGCGGCCACGCCCATCGTGGTCTATCGCAGCCTGGACGCCGCCCGCGCGGCTGTGCCCTTCGCGCTGCTGGCGCCCGCCTGGCTGCCCGCGGGCGTCTGGCCCGAACCCTATGTGCTGGTGGACGCCGCTGGCATTTCGCCGGGCCGCAACGGCACCCCCGGCGTCGAACTGGCCTACTATGTGACTTCCGGCAACCAGGCGTTGAGCATCGAGGAGTACAGCCCGCAGCCGCCGCCGTCCTGGCAGGACCGGGCGTTGCCGGGCAGCGCCACCGGCCTGCCGGGCCAGGAGGAAGCGGTCAGCCTGCCGCAGGGGCCGGGTTGGCTGCTGCCCATCGCCCTCGACCCTGAGCAACCGCTCAGCCTCACC
>JAICKM010000521.1 GCA_025927935.1 Chloroflexia bacterium
GATTGAGATCCCCACGGCCCAGTGGACGGATGCCAATACAATCATCAACAACTACGCCTTCAAGGCCATCAACGGCCAGATGCCGGCGGCCGATGCCGTCCACCAGATGCACGACGAACTGAAGGCGAAAAACCTGATCGATAATTAAGCCGGCGCGCGTAAGCGTCGATCAGTAGCGGCAAAGCGCTGTCTGCGGGCCGCCCGGTTCGCAGACAGCGCTTTTTTCGCTCCGGTCTTGAAAGGAGGCAGCGGCATCTTGAAGACCCTGCGTCACATGCGGAAGCATACCAGCCTTTATCTGATGGTGCTTCCGATCGCGATCTACTTCCTGATCTTTGCTTATTACCCGTTGCTACGCGGGTTTATTATCAGTCTGCAAGACTACCGCCTGATCGGGAATCGCCCGTTTGTCGGCCTGGACAATTATCTGGCCGTGGTGCGCGATCCCACCTTCTGGCAGGTGGTGCAAAACACGCTGATCATCAGCAGCGGTATCCTCATCGTCGGCTTCTTTGTGCCCATTGCGGTGGCCCTGGCGCTCAACGAGGTGCTGGTCGCCGCCTTCAAGAAATTCGCCCAGATGATCGTCTACCTGCCCCATCTCTTCTCCTGGGTCGTGGTCGGCGGGATCTGGATCTACCTGCTCTCCCCGGATCGCGGCATTGTCAACGCCTTCATCCAACTTGCCGGCGGGGATCCCGTGTCCTTTCTGTCGCGCGGCGATCTGGCCCGCCCGATCATGATCCTGCTGCCCGTCTGGAAAGACATGGGCTTCAACGCCATCCTCTACCTGGCGGCTATCGTCGGGATCAGCCCGAATCTATACGAAGCGGCGCGCATTGACGGCGCCGGGCGCTGGCAGCAGATGCGCTTCGTGACCCTGCCGCAACTGGTGCCCACGATGAAAGTCGTGCTGCTGCTCAGCCTGATGGGCGTGCTGCGCATCTTTGACGAGATTTTCCTGCTCCGCAACGGCGCCATCCAGCGTGACATCGATGTTGTCATGACCTATGTCTACGACAAGGGCATTTTGCAGTTCAAATTGGGCTTTGCCACGGCGGCCACCTTCCTGGTGATCCTGGGGACGATCGTGCTGGTGGCCGTGGCGCGCAAAGCAACCCGCTTCGACCTGGAGGATTAAGTGGCAAGTAGGCAAGAGATCAACGAGGCGGCGATCCTGGCGACCCCGGTTCCGCCGCGCCGGTTCAGCCGGTTCACCGTGGGCCAGCCCGGCAATCTGTTGCTCGCGCTGTTCCTGTGGGCGCTCATTGCGAGCATGATCATCCCGCTGCTCAACGTGCTGACCGTGTCGTTCTCGACCAGTTTGGACTCGGTGCGGCCCGGTATCCACCTCTGGCCGAGCACATGGAGCCTGGAAGGGTATCAAACGGTCTGGGAGCGCCTCGAACTCTGGCGCCCCTTTATGAACAGTGTGATCGTCACCGTATTCGGCACCTTCTTTCACGTCTTCCTGGCCTCGCTGGCAGGGTATGTCTTGATCCAGCGCGACTTACTGGGCAAGAGCCTGCTCATCAGCTTCATCCTCGGTACGATGGTCATCCCCAGCGAGACGATCATGATTCCGCTCTACATCGTCAATAAAGACCTGGGGCTGCTCAATACCCTGACTTCCCTGGTCATCTCCGGGCTGGTCTCCGGGTTCAGCATCCTGCTGATGCGCAACTATTTTCTCGGCGTCCCCTATGAACTGGCCGAGGCGGCGCGCATCGACGGCGCGAACGATTTCCGCATCTACCTGCGGGTCTATCTGCCGGTGTCCACCCCCGGGCTGGCGACTATCGCTCTGTTCGAGTTTGTCAGCCGCTGGAATCAGTTCATGGCGGCGCTGCTTTACATCAAAGACACCGACCTGTTCACGCTGCAACTCGCGCTGCGATCCCTGGTGATCTCCTCGGACTCCACTTCGCGCGCCGAGTTTATCGGCCCCAACGTGCAAATGGCGGGCATTGTCATTGCCCTGGTCCCGTTGATCCTGATCTATCCGCTCGCGCAGAGGTACTTCATCAAGGGGATCACGTTAGGCTCCACCAAAGAGTAGGAGGTTCTTTATGGCTGAAGACCCGCGCGGCAACATAACTGCCGGCGAAGGCGACGAAGCTACTACGGCAGCGGCGACTGTCGTGCAACTGACTCTGGCTTCTGAAGATCATGGCCGGTTCATCGAAGTCCCGTTCGAGGCGCCGCCCGGCACGGAGGAGGTAGCGGTCTCGTGTGTGGTCGAGGGTGTGCCTTTTGCCGGGAAGCTGGTTGACCTGGGCGTGCGCGACCCGGAGCGCGTGCGGGGGTGGAGCGGCGGCGCGCGAGACCGGTTTACCTTGCGCCGCGAATGGGCCACCCCCGGCTACCTGCCCGGCGCCCTGCCGCCGGGGCGTTGGGCCGTCATCGTCGCCTCCAACCGCATTCCGCCGCAGGGCTGCCGGGTGGAGGTGACGGTGCGCTGCACACCCGAAAGGCTGCGCTGGCTGAAAGGCGATCTGCACATGCACACGGTACACAGCGACGGCGCATATGAACCGGCGGACGTGGTTCGCCTCGCGCAGGCGGCGGGGCTGGATTATATCGGCACGACCGACCATAATACCGTCAGCCATAACTACGCCTTCCCGCGCGACGCACAGATCGTGCGCATTCCGGGCATGGAACTGACCACTTTCGGCGGGCACGCCAATTTGCTAGGCGTGGCTGAGCCGGTCAGCGACTTTCGCATAACCAGCACTGCGGACGTGCAGGCGCGATTTGGCGAAGCCCGGCAACGTGGCGCGAAGATTGTCCTGAATCACCCCTTTAGCGTCTGCGACTCGCCGGGCTGCAACTGGGCATGGGGCTGGGACGTGGACTTCGACTGGTATGAGGTCTGGAACGGTCCCTGGCGCGCCTCCAACCTGGAAGCCCTGGCCTGGTGGCAGGCGCAACTGGCGCAAGGCCGGCGCCTGGTGGCGGTCGGCGGCAGCGACACCCACCGGCCCGACGCCCACACCGGCCATGGTAAGCCGACCACCTGGGTCCGAGCCGCGGCTGCCACAGCGCCGGCCATCCTCGACGCCATCGGCCGGGGGCATGTCTTCATCAGCCAGCTGCCGGAAGGCCCCATGATCGAACTGTCCTGCGGCTCGTTTATGATGGGCGACGAAGTTCCCACCGCCGGGGCCGTGGACGGCACACGCACCACGGCGGTCGCGGTGGATGGGCTGTGCGAAGGCGACCAAGTCCGGGTGCTGTCGGAGCAAGGGATCGAGCAGGAGTGGCGCGCGGGTCCGGGCGAGACACAACTCCGGCGCGACTGGCTTACCCAACCGCGCCGCTTCTATCGGACGGAGGTCTGGCGGTACGCGGCGGTAGCCGGGCAGCCGGTCATGGTGGGGCTTAGCAACCCCATTTACTTCGCTCCGGTGGGTACGTAGAGTGCTGGGCGGGCCGGGCGCCAATCCCAACCTGGCTCGCCGGGTCGGCGAACGGCGTTACAGGAGTGACCCCCGTGACCGCGCCGCGTACAACGCTGCCTCCTATATCCACCGCTGGTTTGCCTACTTGGTTCGGCGGCCCTAGGATAGCTGTGGTGGGCGATACGGTAGGGATCGTCTGATTATAAAGATAGACAAAGTAGTAATTCTTGCAATTTTGTAATATTTAGACGTTCTCATTCTCAGTTGACATTTCGCTCATAGCAGTAGTATAATCTCATTGCACAAAGAATACTGCCACATTTGGGGATGATAGAAGAGTAATGCTATACCGAGTGATGGAGTCTATGAAAATTCATTCGTGAGTCTCTGACAGTGTAACAACAAATGGGCTTCTTGATTCCAGAATTATGTTACTCAAAAGGTTGTACAGGCAGGACGGCGTGTTAACGACATGCTAATTTATTGATCATGCGTTTACTTACTGCGGGGCCACGTTTTCTCAAGATCCGCGTCGGGAAATGGTAGGAGTTTCTCCGAGTCCGCGGGCGTGGGTTACGCGACTTTGTTCCGCCTCATTGCAGGAACAAACATAGGTAGATCGCTGATTACGGGGGATGCGGCCAATTAGGGGCGGGTGCCTGGTCCACTTCTAATCTGCACCGGCCTCGTTCCCCAGCGCTGATCGAACGTGCGGCTGAGATCGGCAGCCGTGGGCCAGGACAGCGGATTGCCCGTCCCGGCCAGCCCAACAGGTAAGTCCCGTGTGACGGTTCCCGACTGGACGGATTGGCCGCCTGCAACAGGTGTTTGACGGCTCGTCCGGATGCCGGCCATGGTCCTCTTCATCAACTCGCACCCACCGCAAACATGCTAAGAGCCTATCCGAATAACCCGGCCGCCCGAAAGGCGAGGAGGGCACACGCGAAATGCAGAAAGCCCAGGTAATTCTCCGCCTTCTTGTCCCAACGGATGAGCAACCGCCGAAACCGGTTCAGCCACGAGTGCGCCCGCTCCACCACCCAGCGGCGCGCCCGCGTGCCGGCTTCGCGTTTCAGGGCCTGCGCTTCCTCGCCCCGGCTGCGGATGTGCGCCGTGAACCCAAACTCGGCCACTGTGGCCCGCACTTCGTCGTAATCGTAGCCCTTATCCAGACCCAGCCCGTGCGGCTGCTCCGCCGTCGGCGTCGGCCGCACCACCACGATCTGCTCCCGCGTGACCCGCACTAGCTTCATGTCGTGCCGGTTGGCGCCGGCGACCGCCACGGCCAGCGGCACGCCGTGGCCCTCCGTCAGCAGGCTGCGCTTGACCCCAGCTTTGCCCCGGTCGGTCGGATTGGGGCCGGTTTTTTTCCCCGCCCAGCGGCGCCTTCGTCATGGCCCCGTCTAGGCTTAACCAGTCCCAATCAATACCGCGACACTCGTCACAGGCGGCAACCCCGGCTTGCCACAAGCGCAGGAACACGCCATCGGCGACCCACTCTTGGAAGCGATCATGGGCGGTCGATTTGGCGCAGAGGGTAGTTTGGTTGAGGGCCTCCCAATGGCCGCCGGTGCGTAACACGAAGAAGATGGCATCGGCGCACCATCGATCGGGGACCCGGGGGCGGCCGCCGCCGAAGCGGTGGGTATTGACGTGAACCGGCAGCAGCGGCGCCAGAACTGCCCACAAGGCATCCGAGACCCGGAAGCCGGTCGTGGTGGGGTTATTGCGGGTGCGCGCCCGCGTCCGTTTAGTGGCAGTTGGTGTAGTCATACCCTCATTATACCAGGTTATTCGGATAGGCTCTAA
>JAICKM010000510.1 GCA_025927935.1 Chloroflexia bacterium
CGCTCCTTATCGGTGATTGTTGCTCAGTTGGTTGCCGCCGTGTACTGAGGGCGGCGATCAGCGGTAGCGATATGCCTACTGTAGCACGGTCGGTCGGCAGAGTGCAGGTAACTTAAGTAGTACCTGGGGGTTTATTTGCGGGGGCGCGGGTTTATCGCGGGGCCGGAGGGGCGCTAATCAAGCAGGCCGAAGGCGCGGGCTTTGGCGATAGCCTGGGTGCGGCTCTGCACGCCCAGCTTGCCGAAGATGTTGTTGGTGTGCTTCTTGACGGTGCCCACGCTGAGGATCAGTTGCGCGGCGATGTCGCGATTCGAGGCGCCGCCGGCCACCAGGCGCAACACTTCGAGTTCGCGCTCCGTCAACGGCTCGACCAGGGCCGCGCCGGGCCGGGGGGCTATGGCGTGCATGGTCTCACCCGGCGCGGCGAGGGCGGCAAAGTGACCTAGCAGCCGGGGGGCGTGGTCCCCGTGGGCAGGATCGCCGGCCATCCGGCGCAGCACGCCGGCGAGAGGATCACCGGCGTCGAGAAACGCGCGCACGTAGCGTTCCGGCTCGGCCAGGGCAAGGGCACGCTCCAGCGCGGCGCGGGCGGGCGCTGCGGCGCCCTGCGCGGCCAGGACGCCCGCTTGCAACGCCAGCAGCGCCACCACGCGCGAACGGCGGCCCGCGGATTCCTCGAAGGCCAGCAGGCGCCCAAGCAAGTCTTGCGCGGCGGCCTGCCGGGCGGGGTCGCGCAGCAGCACGCGCAGGGGCGCATAATACTGCGGTTCGACGGCGAACACCGGGTCGCTGCCCCCGGCCAGGTCCAGTTCGAGCGCGTCCTGCAAGGCGGCGAGACCGGGCGGGGCGGCGTCCGGCGCAGGGGCCAGGTCGTGCAGCAGGCGGATGGCGGCGATCTGGGCGGCGGTGCGCGGGTGGGGGATCTCCGCTGCGATTTGGTCGCTTTCGTCCAGCGCGGCGGCAGCCCCGTCCCGGTCCCCCCGCGCCAGCAGCACCTGGCCCAGAGTCAGCGCGGCGGCCATGCGCAGCCACCGGTAGTTGCCCAGGCGGCTGATCTCGCCCGCCGTGCGGGCATGGGGCTCCGCGGCCGCCAGGTCATTCCACTCGTACTCGATCATGCCCAGCATCCAATGGAGATTGGCGACGGTCACGCCGCCCTGACTGCCTTGCCCGGCGGCCAGCCGCAGCCCCTCGCGGCAATGCGCTGCCGCCTCTTCCAGCCGCCCATCGAAGATGCGGCAGCGGATCAGTCCGCTCAAGCCGCTGATCGCCAGGATGGTGAAGCCGCCCGCCCGGCTCTGCTCCACCACCTCGGCAAATAGCGGCCCGGCCCCGGCGTGGTTGCCGCTACGCAGGTAGAACTCGCCCAGGGCGTGGAGCGTCAGGCTGCGATTCAGCGAAGGGCCGGGCATGGCCGCCAGCGCCTGCTGCACCTGCGCCAGCCCGCGCGCAAAGTCGCCCTGAAGGATGGCGACCCAGCCTTCGGTGCCGGTCACGCCGATTTCTAGTTCAGCCGGGGGATCGGGCAGCGCCGCCAAGGCGCGCCGGGCCTGCGCCGCGCGGCGTTCCAACCCGGCCACGTCGCCGGCGATGAAGTCGATCTGGATGCTGATTAGACAAAGCGCGACGCGCCCGGCGATCAGCGGCTCCGGCAGCAGTGCCAGCCAGCGGCGGATAGTCGCGGCATCGCCGGAGGTCCAGAGCGCGGGCAGAGCGTTTGCCTCGACCAGATCCGCGGCATACCCCTCCTCGCCCGCCGCCACGGCGTAGCCGATTGCTTCGGTCAGCAATTCCGGCCCGCCCACCGGCGCGTGCGCGGCGCACCAGGCTGCCGCCCGCCGGTAGAGGGCCGGCAGCAGATCGGGCCGGGTCTGGTGCAGGCGGGCACGCAACACGCCGGCGAACAGGTGATGGTAGCGGTACCAGGCCCGGTCGTCGTCCAGCGCGACGATGAACAGGTTGGCCCGCTCCAGGCGCTCCAGGATGGTTTGCGCCGCTATAGCGTCCGCGGGCGGGACTCCGCCATCGGCCAGGACGGCCGCACAGAGGGGCGCCGACATGCGATCAAGAATCGATGTATGGAGCAAGAAATTTTGCACATCGGGCGGCTGGCGCTCGAACACTTCCTCGGCCAGGTAGTCCACCACGAAGCGGTTGCTGCCGGTGAAGCCGGCGATGAAGCCACGCGTGTCGGTCCGGTTGCGCATGGCGAGCGCGGCCAGTTGCAGCCCGGCGATCCAGCCCTCGGTGCGCGCCTCCAGCGCAGTGATCTCGTCCGCCGCCAGTTGTAGACCCATTGTGGCGCTGAGGAAGGCCGCGGCCTCGGCGGGCGTGAAGCTCAGGTCCGCGGCGCGCAGCTCGGTCAACGCCCCGCGGGCGCGCAAGCGGCCCAACGGCAGGGGCGGATCGGCCCGGCTGGCAAGCACCAGGTGCAGCGGCGGCGGCATATGCTCGATGAGGAACGCAAGCGCCCGGTGGATGGACGGCGCGTCGATCACATGGTAGTCGTCGAGCACCAGGATGGCGGATGCGGCGGGCCGGGTAGCGACTTCGTTGAGCAGCGTGGTCAGCACCGACTCCATGGGCGGCGGCTGCGGGGCCTGGAGCAGCGGCAGCAGGCCGGTGAGGTCGGGGTAAGTGGCAGCCAGGGCCGCGCAGACGTAGGTCCAGAAGCGCAGCGGGTCGTTATCGGCGGCATCGAGCGACACCCAGGCGACGGCCGGGGAGCGGCCCTCAGGATCGGCGGCGAGGCCGGCGAACCAGGCGATGAGCAGGGTGGTTTTGCCCCAGCCGGGTGGCGCGATGACCAGGCTCAGCTTGCGCCCCTGGCGCAGCCCTTCGTCCAGCCGGGCGATCAGGCGCGGGCGCGGCACCTGGGCCGGGGCGGGCGGCGGGATGAACAGCTTGGTCGCCAGCAGAATGCCGGCGGGCGGGCGGGGCATCGGTTCAGGCATGGGCGGCAAGACCGGCGGCGCCCGCACGGCGCCGCGCGCTAGTGGTGTCCTCTCCTTGGTCGAGCGCGGAGTGGCGTAATCAGGCTCACTATAGCAGGCTGCCCCGGACTCTGCAAGCAGGCCCACCTCGCATTCGTTCACAAGTTCACCGCAAAGACGCGAAGAACGCGAAGATCGTTTATATTAGTTTTCTTCTTCGCGTCCTTCGCGCCTTCGCGGTGAATCATATGGGTGTATGAATAGATAGTGGGCGGGGCTAGAAGAGGCGCAGTTGGGTGGTGGGGCGGCGGCCGTCGAGCAGGATGTAGGGGGCGGCCTGGTCGGCGGTGCGGATGCCGAGCCGGCGCAGTTGGGCCAGGTCGGTGAGGCGGACCTGGCGGCGGGCGCGCAGGATGGCGTCGGCGGCGCCGGCGCCGAGGCCGGGCACGCGCAGCAGGTCAGCGCGGGCGGCGGTCATGATTTCGAGCGGTGCGTGACGCAAGTGGGCGTCGCCCCAGGCGCGCTTGGGGTCCACGTCCATGCGCAGGTTGCCGTCGTCGCGGAAGGGCAGGTCTTCGACGCGCCAGCCGTAGTCGCGCAGCAGGAAGCCGGCCTGGTAGAGGCGGTGCTCGCGCAGCGGGTCGGTCGCGGGCAGGTTCTCCAGCGGGGTCTGGGCGATGGGATGGAAGGCCGAGAAGTAGGTGCGCGTGAGGCGCAGGTCGCGATAGAGACGGGCGCTGAGGGCCAGCAACTCGCGGTCGGTGTCGCCCGCTGCGCCGACGACAAACTGGGTCACGGTGCCGGCCAGGCGCTCTTCAGGGTGCGCCCGGCGGATGGCCGCGGTCCATTCGAGCATCTGCAAGAGTTCGCGGCCCCAGTCTTTCTTGGGCGCGAGGGTGTTCAGCCGTTCCTGGGTGGGCGCTTCCAGGTTGACGGAGACGCGCGTGGCAAGCTGCATGGCGCGGTGCAACTGGTCGTATTCGATGCCCGGCATGATCTTGAGGTGCAGGTACCCCCCATAGCCCGCGCGGCGGATCAGTTCGGCGGTGGCAATCAGGCGGTCCTGTGTGGTGGTGCTGCCGCGGATGATCCCGGATGTGAGGAACACGCCGTCGGCGCGCCCGGCCTGTTGCAGCGTCAGGAAGCCGCGGGCCATCTCGTCGGGGGTGAAGGTGACGCGGGCTGTTTTGCTGCGCCCGGCGCGGAAGGGGCAGTAGAAGCAGTTGCGCTCGCACGCCGTAGTCAGCATGGCCTTGAGGATGGGCTTGCGCCCGCCCGGCGTGACCACATTGGTGATGCACTCGGCCAGGCTATGCGATTGGTAGCGGCGCGCCGGGGCCTCCTGGGCCGGCTGGTCCCCGGCCGGCTCGAAAGCCGTCACATCGCCCAGTTGCGCCAGCCGGGTCAGCGTATCGGGCACGACCTGGATCTGCATAGGCTCATTGTAGCGAACATCTGTTCGGCTGTCAATAGGGTTCCGCTGGCGATAAGACCCCCCGCGAAGACGCGAAGGCATTTTTAGATTGGGTCTATTTTTGGCATCTTCGTGAGGCGAGTAACCGCGTGGACCGGATGCCATGTATTTCATCGAAACCTAATTTAATTCTAATTTTCCGCTAGCCATTGTCTAATTTTACCCGGCTATATTGGTGGTAAGCTGCACGCGCGTGCAGCGTCGTGACTCTACGTTCGTGGTGGGTGGCACCAGCAAAGGAGCTTGATCTATGAATTGGAGAGTATTGGCCGTGACCGCGTCGCTAACGGCGCTGGCCGGGGGCGCCGCGCTGGCCGGGGGCCTGCGGGGGACTCCGGCGGCAGCCGGCACCCTGGCGGCGCCGCAAGCGCAGACGGCCCAGGCGACGCCGACCCCCGGCGCGCAAGGGACGACCCCCAACACACCGGGGACACAGCCGGCGCCGGCCAATCCAGGCGGGCGGGACCATGGAGTCGGACCGGGCCGGGATGGACATGGGCCGGGGCGCGGTGGGCACGGCGGACCGGGCGGCTTTGGCGGCCAGTACACCGCCGATAGCGCCGCCCGCGTGATCAGCGGCACGACCAGCCTGATCGCGTCGGTGCAGGCGGACCTGACCTATGCGACCGGCAAGATGGACACCGCGACCGTGCAGGATTGGTTGACCAGCGCGAATAGCCTGCTCAAGGCCGCCCAGACGGCGAGCGGCAGCAACCAGTATGGGAAAGCCGTCGAAACCGCGAACGCCGCGCAGGGCCTGGCCCGCACAGCCGACCTGCTGATGCAGCAGGCGCTGGGCGCGGATAAGTTGCCGTCCTACAGCCAGCGGCCAGGGCCGGGCAAGAATCATCCCGGCGCGCCCTCCGCCACGGCTCCGACCCAGGCCCAGGCCAGCC
>JAICKM010000554.1 GCA_025927935.1 Chloroflexia bacterium
ATCCCCTTTGGCCTCAGCGCGGCCAAAATCGATCTAGATGCCGCGCCGCATCCGGGCTGGGGCGTGGCGCTCTGGATCGACTGTGACGATGTCGATGCTTTGCACACCCAGTTGGCGACGGCGGGCGTCACCGTCATCACTCCGCCTTTCGACGGACCGTTCGGGCGCACCCTCGTCTTTGCCGACCCCGACGGCTACCGCATCACGGCCAACCAGAACCCCTGGGACCGCTTCCCCCTCGGCGGCACCCGCCCTTCATAAATTCACCGCGAAGGAACGAAGGACGCGAAGATTCTTTATTCTAGTTCGATTCTTCGCGCTCTTCGCGGCTTCGCGGTGAGCAAGCAGATCCGATTACGGCGCGAGGCGTTCCAAAATCCACGGCGCGTCCGGCGTGGCGCGGCGGTAGCGCAGGCGGTCGTGGAGGCGATTGGGGCGGCCCTGCCAGAACTCGATGCTGAGCGGGGTCACGCGGTAGCCGCCCCAGTTGGGCGGGCGGGCAATATCTCCGTCCGGGTGCTCGGCTTGCAGGGCCGCCATGCGCGCTTCGAGCGTCCGCCGGTCGGGGATGACCTGGCTTTGCGGCGAGGCCCAGGCGCCCAGGCGGCTGCCGGGCGGGCGGCTCACAAAGTAGGCGTCCGACTCCGCGGCGGCCACCGGCGCGACCGATCCCTCCACGCGCACCTGGCGCTCCAACTCGGCCCAGTAGAAGACCAGCGCGGCCCACGGATTGGCCGCCAGTTCGGCCCCCTTGCGCCCGTCGTAATTCGTGTAGAACACGAACCCCGCGGCGTCGTAGCCGCGCAACAGCACCATGCGCGCCGCGGGGCGGCCCTCCGGCGTCGCCGTCGCCAGGGTCATGGCGTAGGGTTCCAGCAGCCCGGCGTCGAGCGCGGCGGCCAGCCAGTGGCCGAACTGGGCCACCGGGTCGGAATTCATCTCGCTCTCCAGCAGCCCGCGCTGGGCGTACTCGCGACGCAGATCGGCGATGGTCATCGCGCGCCGGTCTCCACCCGGTAGTAGCCGTAGGTGGTGGTGGTCTGGAACCCGCAGGACAGGTAGAGGTTCACGGCGGGAGTGTTCTCCGTCTCCACCTCCAGAGTCATCGGGTCGCGGCCATCGGCCTGCAACAGCCGGATGGTCTCGGTGAGGATGGCCCGGCCCAGCCCCTTGCCGCGGTCCGCGGGCCGCACGCCAAAGGCATAGATACCCGCACCCGGCCCGTGGGTGTAGACCTTGAGGCTGCCCACCGGCCGGCCCTCAAACCAGCCCACATAGAACCGCTGATTGGGGTCGGGCAGATCGGCCGTGATCCGTGAGCGCACAAAGTCTTCGGGATCACCAAAGGCCGCCGCGGTGATCTCGGTCAGGGCGTCGATATCGTCGAGGGTGGCGCGGCGCATCTCGACGCGCGGCGCGGCGGGCGGCTGTGGCCCCGGCCCGTGCAACTCCATGTGGTGCTCGGCGAACTCGCGCGGGGCGTCCACGGACGCGGCCAGCGCCCGCCCCCCCGGTGAGCCGTCTTCGCCGATCAGCAGGATGCTGCTTTTGCCGCGGGCGCGGGCTTCTGAGCGCGCCGCGTCCAGCAGCGCGCGCCCGATGCCCCGCCGCCGGTACGCCGGGTGGACCATGCCGCAGACCTCGATGTCGCCCCCTTCGTCCAGGCTGCAAAACCCGACCAGCGCGCCATCCAGGTAGTACAGGAAGCGGTTCGGGCCGCTGCCCCGATCCCACGGCGCGCTCTCCACTTCCACTTTCAGATCCAGGCCGTCTTCGCGGTTGCAGAGGTCACGCAGGGCGCGGGCGGCGGCCTGCACCTCTGCGCTCAAATCGCGGGCGGCGACGATGCCATCGGGTTGGGATTGGGTCATAAGGCTCCTTGTTATGTCAATTACGTGGTCGCCGATCTGGCGATTCAACATAGCATATCCGGGGCGTGCTTGTCGAGTCCAGGACTCCCGACACGTTCATTCGCACCGCAGAGGCGCCGAAGACGCAGAGGTTCGGGTCACGAATTCCCCGCGAAGATTATTAATATTAATGGGATTCTTCGCGCTCTTCGCGTCTTCGCGGTGCAATAATAAGCGTGTATGATCCCATGTCGCACGGATCTTGAGAACCGCGGCGGTGCGATATTCAATGGGAGCGCGGCAAATGTCCCGCCGGCTTCGGCCCTGCGACCGAGCCGGGGTATCCGCTAGAGGATGCCGGGCGGATGCGCCCGGCGGCGGGCGTAAAGCGCAAGGGATCGCGCTATACTGGAGGTAGATGCGGCCCGTCCCGATCCCGGCGGGGACCGTGGACGGGCACGCCACCGTCTCCACATAGCGGGGCGGCGAGCGGCGTGGCACAAAGCCTGCTTTTAGAGCAGACGTCGTCCTAGATTACGTCGTTGCATCGTTAGAGGAGAATGGGATCATGCACGTATTGCGAAGAAATCAGGGTATAACGCACGAGGGTGGCCGGTGGCTCGCCCTCCTCTTGCTGGCAGCGGCGCTGGTCTTCGGCGCCGGGGTGGCACGGGCGCACGGCCCCTGGGCCGTTGGGGCGGGCACGCCCACTTATGTCAGCCACAGCAGCGCCCTGATCGGCACAGCAGACGGCACGATCCTCACGGTGGATGAGGCGGCCCCCGTGGCCCCCGCGCCGGCCGCGCCCGCACCTGCACCGGCCTTCGCCCTGATCGGCGGTTCCATCCTGGGCCTGGGGATCCTCGGCCTGAGTCTCATGGGGATCTACACCCGGCTCTCCCGGCGCCTGCGCTAAACGCGGGCCCGGCCCCTTCCCTTTGTAACGCCCCGGCGTAACCGCGCGGGGTCTGCTATCCCTTTGTAACGCCCCGGCGCAATGGCGCGCGGGGCTTCCTATTTGTCCGCAGCGGGCGCGCCGGGTGGCGCGTTCAACGCGTAGATCATCGGCAAGCCGTCCAGCGTCAGGTCGGGGTCGATATGGGTGAAGACCGTCGTGGCCGGGGCCAGGAGCCGTGCGAGGCCGCCCGTGGCGATGACCGGGATCGGGCCGGTCGCGCCGCCCGCGCGGAGTTCCGCCTGCATGCGTGCCACCAGCCCTTCCACCGGCCCCAGGTGGCCGAGCACGATCCCGGCCTGCAAGGCGCGCTCCGTGCTGGTGCCGATCACCCGCCGGGGCACGACCGGATCGACCACCGCCAGGCCCGCGGTGCGCCGGTAGAGTTCGCCGGCCGCCGTGTTCAGGCCCGGCGCGATGGCCCCGCCCAGCAGCGTGCCCGCGGCGTCCACCGCGTTCACGGTGGACGCCGTGCCCAGGTCGACCACGATGCACGGTCCACCGTAGCGCGCAAACGCCGCCGCCCCGTTGACCACCCGATCCGCGCCGATAGCCTGGGGATTGTCCACGCCGAGCCGGATGCCCAGCCGCAGGTCCGGCCCGACCACCAGCGCAGGGGTGCCGAGCCAGCCCGCGCTCATGGCCGCCAGCGCCGTGGTCACGGGCGGCACCACACTGGCGATGATGCAGGCCCGCACGGCGGGCAGGGCCAGGCCGCGCACGGCCAGGGCCGTCGCCAGCCCCGCCCCCCAATCGTCCGCCGTGGCGGCGCGCGCCGTGGTGGCCCGCCAGCCCGCCCGCCGCGCGGCGCCCGCGTAGAGTCCAAATTTGGTGTGGGTATTGCCCACGTTCACGGCTAGCAGCATACGAGTGCTGAGTGATGAGTACGATGAGTCTGCCGAGTGGTGTTCGTACAGTGCCGAGTGATGATCGCACAGCGGTGCCGCGAGCACCTTGCTGAGTGTTGAGTACGACGAGTGTGCGAACTCAGTGTACCACAGACCCCCGGCAACTAACCACTCGTTGTTACTCAGCATTCAGCACTTGTCGGGGACTTTCGTCCCGACTTCGGGCCAATCGTCCCGCGGGGCTTACCGGCGGCGGGGGGTTCGGGTACAATGGATGCATTGTACACAGGGCGGGGGAGGCGACGGATCGCCCGCCACCGGGACAGGGTAAGGAGCAGGGGATGGAGGAACCGCAGGCGATGAGCGGCACCGACCAGCAGATGCTGATCTATGTGCGCGATGTGCAGGAGCTACAGGCGGAGCAGCGCCGGCAGGTGGCCGAGTTGCAGGACCTGAACGCCGCCTTGCAGGCCAAGGAAGAGATGCGCGCCCGCCTGATGGCGGAACTGCTGCTAGCCCAGGAAACCGAGCGCAAACGCGTCGCCGCCGACCTCCACGACGGGCCGTTGCAAGACCTGGGCGTGCTGCTGCTCTCGGTCGAGCGCTGCAAGCGCCACCTGGAAAGCGGCGAGGCCGCCGACGCCCTGGCCGTGCTGGCCCTGGTGCGCCAGGAGGCCCAGCAGGCGATTGCCACCCTGCGCGAGTTGATCAGCGACCTGCGGCCCGCCGTGCTCGACACGCGCGGCTTGCTCGGCGCGCTCGACTATATCGCCGGGCAAGCCCGCGACGCCGGGCTGACCGTGGACATCAGCAGCCGCATCGGCGTGCGGCTCGACCCGGCGCTGGAAGTGATCGTCTTCCGGCTGGTGCAGGAAGCCCTGCACAACATCCGCAAACACGCCCGCGCCGCCTGCGCCTGGGTGCGCCTGGAGCGGCAGGACGCCTGGCTCCTGCTCGAAGTGCGCGACGACGGCGAGGGGTTCCCGGTGGAGGAACGCCGCGACGCCGCGCTGGCGGCGGGCCAGATCGGCCTTGCCAGTATGCACGAACGCGCCGCCGTGGCCGGAGGCCGCCTGACCATCGAGAGCGCCCCCCAGCAGGGCACCGTCCTGCGCTTCCGCCTCCCGTTCCAGGCCGCCTCCGAGCCAGTGCTGAGTACGACGAGTAACGAGTGAGCTGCTAAGTAATGCGCCACCGGGCGGGCATCCTCATCGGCGGCGTACTCCTCCTGCTGGC
>JAICKM010000463.1 GCA_025927935.1 Chloroflexia bacterium
GGCGCCAACCGCTCGGCGCTGTCGAGCCAGATCGTCACCGGGCCGTCGTTGATCAGGGCCACCTGCATTTCGGCCTGGAAGATGCCTTGCGCGACGGGGAGGCCCAGGGCGCGCAGGGCGGTGGCGCAGGCGTCCACCAGGGCGGCGGCCTGGGCGGGGGGCGCAGCATCGGTGAACGAGGGGCGGCGGCCCTTGCGCGTGTCGGCGTAGAGCGTGAACTGCGAGACGAGCAGCACGCTGCCGCCCACGTCGAGCAGCGAGCGGTTCATCTTGCCCTCGGCGTCCTCGAAGATGCGCAGATGGGCGATCTTGGGCGCTAGGTAGGCGATGTCGGCAGCTGTGTCGGCGTGGCCCACGCCGAGCAGCACCAGCAGGCCCGGCCCGATGCGCCCCACCTCCTGGCCCGCCACCGTGACCGCCGCCTCGCGCACGCGCTGGATCAGCGCCCTCATGGCCGCCCGATCATGGCGACGGCATAGGCCGCCATGCCCTCGCCGGTGCCGGTGAAGCCCAGGCCCTCGGTCGTCTTGGCCTTCACGCTGATCTGGTTCTCGGCGATGCCCAGCACGCGGGCGATCTCGCGGCGCATGGCCGGGATGTGCGGCCCCAGCCGCGGCTGCTCGGCCACGATGGTGCTGTCGATGTTGTCGATGTGCCAGCCTTGCGCGGCCACCACGCGCATCGCCTCGGCCAGCAGGAGGCGGCTGTCGGCCCCCTGCCAGCGGGCGTCGCTGGGCGGGAAGTGGGTGCCGATGTCGCCCAGCGCGGCGGCGCCGAGCAGCGCGTCGGTGATGGCGTGCAGCAGCACATCAGCGTCCGAGTGTCCGGCCAGCCCCCGCGCGAAGGGCACCACGATGCCGCCCAGGCGCAACTCGCGCCCCTCCACCAGCCGGTGCACATCGTAGCCGAAGCCTACCCGCTGCATGGCGACCACCGAGTGCTGAGTGTGTGCATGCATTCACATGGTTGCATAGGTTTGCGATCTCCTGCGTACCCTGGTCACTAACATCGGTTCATCAATGCACCACGAAGGAACGAAGAACGCGAAGATCGTTTATATTAATGCTATTCTTCATGCCCTTCGCGTCTTCACGGTGCGTAATCGTCGCTTGTGAACGGATGGCAGATGGTCATTGTTGCGATCGGGCGGGCTTGCTTCATATATAGCCGAGAGGTTGCTTCGTTGTCAAACGACAGAAGGGCCTATCGCAGCAGCGCAGTTCGTGGTATATTATGCATCGACTACGACCGGTGTCAGTAGCGAAGGAGGCGACCGATGGTGACCACGCGGCCGATCCTGGTCCCGATACCCGAGCAGTTCGTGGGCGCGCATGTGCTGTTACGGCGTTTGAACGAAGACGATGTGGATACCCTTTATACCCTGTTGCGGGAGGCGCAGCCGCATCTCGCGCGCTGGTTGCCGGGCTTTGAGGCCCCGCCGACCGCCGAGGATGCGCTGGAGGGGATTCGCCGCCTGCACGCGCACTGGGCGCGGCGCGAAAGCTTCAGCATGGGCATCTTTGCCCGCGCGGACGGCGCGCTGGTGGGCGACGTGCGCTTGCGTCCCGGCGACTGGAAGATCCCGGCTTTCGACCTGGCCTACTGGCTGCACCCGGCCGCCGAGGGCCATGGGTACGCGCGCGCGGCGGTCCGCCTGCTGACGGCTTTCGCGTTCGAGAACCTGCACGCCCGCCGGGTTATGATCGCCTGCGATAAACGCAACGTGCGCAGCCGGCGGGTGCCCGAAAGCCTGGGCTTCCCCTACGAAGGCTGCCTGCGCAACCACACTCTGGGCGCCGACGGCCAGCCGTTTGACATGATGATTTACGCCATGACCCCCGCCGATTATACCCAGGCCCGCGCCGCCTGGCCCACGGAGTGCTGAGTGCTGAGTGCTGAGTGCTGAGTGCTGAGTGCGACGAATGACGCGGCAGGGCGAGGGGGTCGTCATTCCCCCTTCCCGCCGCGGGAAGGGGGGGCAGGGGGGTTAGGTTGTCGCCCGTAGGGTTGCAATTGAGCCGGGACATGCTATAATAGCAGATATGTAGTTATGTTCACTGACTGCACCCGAGACGGCGTGTCCCCCGGTGTGCGGACGGCGGAGGCAAGCCCGCGAGGAGTGACCGGCGATGGATCAACAGGACGCGAACCTGCGCAATATGCTGCAATTGGGCATCAAAGCGGCGCAGGCTAAGCGGAAGACGGAAGCCTACCAGTTATTGAGCCAGGTGGTGCGGCGCGACCCGCGCAGCGAACAGGGATGGCTGTGGCTGGCCGCCGTCGCCCCCCATCCCCAGGAATCGCTCGACGCCTTTAACCATGTGCTGGCGATCAACCCCACCAACGAGCAGGCGCGGGTGGGGCAGCGCTGGGCCATGTCGCGCTTGAACGCCGCGACTGCCCCGGCGGCCACCGCCGCGCCGCCGGCGGCGCAGGCGCCCCTGGCATCGCCGGCCCGGCCGTCTGTCACGCCACCCCAGGCGCCTCCGGCCCGCGCGGGACTTACCTCCGAGAGCCGCGCCACGACCTTCGCCCCTGGCGGCAGCACCCCTGGTGGGAACGCACCCGCTGCCGGCGGACGGGCGGGGCTGTCCTCCGAGAGCCTGGCCTCGCTGTTCGCCCCGCAGGGTGCGGTGGCGGGCCAGCCCGGCCCCGCCCCGGCGCCCGCCCCGGCCCCTGTCGCGCCGGTGGCCTCTACGCTTGCGCCGCCTGCCTCTAAGGAGGCACCGGCGCGGCCCGAACCGGTCGCTCCGCCTGCGCGCCCCGCGCCCGCCCCGGCCTGGCCGGAGAGTCCGGCGCCACAGGGTGGCTCGCCCACCGCGGAGATCCCCACGCCGAGTCCCACGCCCCCCGCGCCCGCGGCTCCGGAGGACTGGCGCGCAGCCGGCGATCTCAATGTACCGGCGGGCACCGTCAACTGGGATGATGACGGCGCGGACCTCCGCAATCTCGATGATCTGGCGACGGATTATGCCCAGGGCGTGACCTGCCCCAATTGTGGCGCCCCCGGCCAGACCGGCCTGGTCTGCTCCCTGTGCAATAGTCCGCTGCCGCAACCCCCGCCCGAAGGCATGGACACTCTGGACCCATCCCTGCGCGGCGTGGGTTATGCGCCCGCGGAAGCGCGACTGGCGGGCACGAATGCGCTGCCGGTTTCGCGTCCCGTCGAGTATACCGCCGCACCGGCCGCCGAGGTGCCGGCCTCGCCGTATATGGAGACACTGCGGCCCGTGGGCCGGCGCCCCAGCGTACTCCCGCTGGTGCTCGGCGCGGCGCTGCTGATTACCGGCATCGTCGTCGTGGTGTACGGCTTGTTGGGCGGCAATAATACGCGCTTTGACCAGGTGGGGCAGCGCTTCTTTGCCGCGCATCTCGCCAAGCAATACGATAATGCGGCGAATTATCTGGCGCCCGACTTGAAAGCGAGTTACCTGGCCGCCCATGATCTGCCGGGCCTGAACCTGACGACGGCCCTGGGCGCCGCGCCGGCCTGGACGGCCGTGGGCGCCCCGCTGCAAATGGCGCCCGACGGCAGCAGCGGCGAATCGTATGTCACCTTGACGCCGCAGGGCGGCGGCGCGCCGTTGCGCTATCTGGTGAAGGTCACGCAGAGCGGCGGCAACTGGCTGATCCAATCGGTGCTCCCCCAGGCGCCATAGGCGTCCCCCGCCGGGATTCTGCTGGGCGGCAGGCCGGTTGCAAACCGGCCCCTACAAGGCAAACTGGCGATGGCCGCCCGCCGGCGCGCTGCCGATAAAACGGATGTGCCCTCCCGTCCGTTTACATAGTAGACACGTTCGTAACCTTAGTTAGGGAGGACAGCATTCATTGGTAGAACCACGTGTAGTAGCTCCTGTGCAGGAGTCCAAGGAGAACCGCCTGGACGGAAATGAGTTGGCCCGCACGATTGTCCAAATCGCCGCCGATAAGAAGGCAGAGGATATCATCATGCTCGATATCCGCGGCCTGTCGATTATCGCCGATTATTTCGTGATTTGCACCGGTACGAGCGACCGGCAGGTTCGCGCCATCGCCAAAGATATCGATGAGCAAGTGGGAAAACGGGGCTTGAACGCCGTCCATATCGAAGGCATGACCGATGCCCATTGGGTTTTGCTGGACTACGGCTCCGTGATCGTTCATGTCTTCGATCCCGCGACGCGCGACTACTACCGGTTGGAAAAGCTCTGGGCGGAAGCGCCGCGGGTCCTGGTGATCCAATAGGCGCGCTCCCATAACCGCAACGCTACCGTACCTGTTCCGGCACCGGGCGCAGCATCCATCTAACTCGCTATCTAGATCAGGAGAACCTCAATGCTGAGCATCAGTGGCAATGGCGCACAACCGAATTATCTGATGATCGGGCTGGTCCTGGGCACGCTTGCCGGATTCCTGATCGGGGCCTTGTTAATGCTGCAAGTGGGGCAGCAAACCACCAGCATGGTGCATGATCTGTGGACGCGCGCCCTGGGCGATCATGATCGCGTCCGCTTCGAGCTACTCTCGCAGTAATCCCCCGCACACGACAGAAGCCGCCGGAACGTCCGGCGGCTTCTTGCTTTCTCCGGGTATCGGTAACGTCGCGTGGTGCGCCACAATGATGCTGCGGACCTGCCGGGCCGGTTTCAAACCGGCCCCTACACGTGGGCCTACCGTGATCTGCTGGCGGCGAATAACCTGCGCTAATCGAAATCGACGGCGTCGCTGCCGCCGTCATCGCCGCCCATGCCCGCGCTCGGATCGATATCGTCCATCACCTTGTCGGGATCTTCGCCGGCTTCGATGCGTGTGAGGGCCGTATTGAACTCCGGTCCCAGGTCCTCGCCGGTCTGGCGCTGCATCTGCCTGGCCCAGGCGGCCACGCTGCGCGGATCGTCCTCGTCCACGCCGTTGAGCATCTCGCCGAAGCCCTCGGAGTCGTCGTAGCTGCCGTAGGCGTTCTCGTCGTCCAGATCCTCGACGGTGGTGGCCCCGCCCACGTTGGGGTTATCGCCCAGGTTGCCGGCGCGGATATAGGCGACCTTGGAGACCAGCCGCTGAAGGTGCTGCCCTCCACACTGGGGGCAGGCTGCCGTGTTCGCGCCGCTTTCGGCGGCGCTCATGGTGCGGAAAAAGATACTGACCCGGCGCTTGCAATCGGGACACCGGTATTCATAAATAGGCATGGTAAGTTCCTTTGTTTGATGGGATTCATCTGATGAGATGGACCGTGCGAGTTTCTCCTATTCTACCATAGCCGGGGGTATAGACCAAAGCGGAGCCGGACTGTCGCAAAACCCGACATGCGTTCCAGATTGGCATAATTCCTGCTTTACCTGGGGAGCATAACCGAAGCCACATGCGGGCGGCTACGCCGTCCTGGTGAGCCGGATTACACCTGGGCCGGCAGGCGGTCGCCGTCATTTTGCGCTTTGCAATCGAGGGGCCGGTTTCAAACCGGCCTGATTGTCCATCACGATCATTTTGCTTGATAATGTAGGGGCCGGTTTGAAACCGGCCTGATCGTCCATCACGATCATTGCGGTGGACGGCTAGCTTGAGGAGTGCCACATTGACGATACAAGTAGCATCCCCGGCGCCGGTACGCGCGGCGGCGCCTTCCGTTCCCCCGTATACCCTGATTGTGCTGTCGCACCTGGGATGGGACTGGGTGTGGCAGCGCCCTCAGCATTTGCTGTCCCGTCTGGCCCGCCGCCACCCGGTGTTTTTTGTCATGGAGCCGCTGTTGGACGAGAACCCAGCGGCGCCCTACCTCAAAATCGAGTCGCGGGGCGCGGGGGTGACGGTGGCCTGGCCGGTCTTCTCGATCCCCCAGGCGGATGCGGCGGGCGGCTTTTAC
>JAICKM010000859.1 GCA_025927935.1 Chloroflexia bacterium
GAGCCGCTCCAGATGCACTTGACCAGGTCGGCCCCGATCTCGGCGGAGATGCGGCAGTAGAGGCGCATGATGGCGAGGTCCTGCTTGGTCTCCGGCCGGCGCCGCTCCTGGCTGTGGCGCGGCTCGATCATATGCACGATGCCCCAGCGCTCGCAGGCGCGGGCGACGGCGGCGTTGCGGGCGATCTCCTCGCGCTCGGCTTGCGGATCGTCGCTGCCCAGCAGTAGGTAGGTCATCACGGCATCGGCGCCCGCCGCCGCCACTTCCTCGATGGTCGCCAGGCTGCTCTGTGCGCCCTGCTCATAGGGCAGGATGGTGCGGCTGAAGTTGGTCCAGTCGAGATGGACGACCAGGCTGGGTCGGGCCCGCCCGATGAACGCGGCTTCGAGTTTCTCCACTAGCCCCGGCGCGACCATGATGCCCTCGGCCTCGTGCAGCTGCGCGGTCACACGCTGCATCTCGGCCAGGCTCGCCATGCCCGGCAGCGGCCCCAGCAACACGCCGTGCGAGTAGGCGATGAGGATGCTCTTGCCCGACGCCTGGTTGAACAACCGGCCCAGCCGGATGCGTTTCCCGGTGCGTGCGTCCATGCGGCGCTCCTTCTTTAGCCGTCAGCGGTCAGTGATATGTTAGCCAGCGTTGCACGCGCCGCTGTAAACTCCGGTTATGCGTGGGATGAAACGATACGGGCACGAGCAATCAAACACGAGAGCCCATTCCGCAAACACTTGGTACAAAACGGGCACCTTAAGAACGAAATCCGCCGATTTGGTACACTTTCCGGGAACAGCGCCACTTTGGATGAAACGCAAGGCGGGACACCGTGGCGAGCGGCTGTACTTTGTGCTGCTTTCACCCGCCTGCCTCACCTGCGTGGCCCCGATCAGCAAAAGTGGCGCTATTCCTAATTAGCCGGCTACGCCTTACGTACTGGGTAGCGCAGGTGTGTAACGCCGACACCCGGGATTACTGTCGGGTTGCCCAGGACGGCGGGGGTGCCGGCAAGGTGGTCGAAGAGTGGCACTCCGGAGCCAAGCAGCACCGGTGCGATGTCGACGCTGATTTCGTCGAGGAGGCCCGCATTCAGCAACTGTTGGATGGTGTCCGCGCCGTGGACCGCGACGGCCTTCCCGGCGGCGGCGGCTTTGGCTTGGCGCACAGCGCTTTCTAGGCCGTCGGTCACGAAGTGGACAGTCGAGTTAGGTCGCGGCCATCCGGCGGGGATATCGTGGGTCAGGACGAAGGCGGGTCCCCAACCGTGATTGCCGCCCCAGCCGCCGGCGCGGTCGAAGGTGCGGCGACCGGTGAGCACGGCACCCAGTTCGGACCAGAGCGCGCGCAGGTGCACGGCGCTCGGCTCGGACACCTTGAACGTCATGGGGTCCGACCCTCCGGTGGCGAATTCGACGTCCCCCGACGTGAAGTACCAGTCGAACACTTCGTCCACACCATCGTTGAGGTCGGCCACGTAGCCGTCGAGTGACATAGACATAATTGCGATAACTTTCGACATTGTGCTGCTCCTTTCTTTGAGGGGGCGCTCCCCTGGCATGCCGGCGAGTGCGCGTGTATCCTTTTGGTGACTCAAAGGCCGCCAAGATCGCTCTAATGGGACCAGGCAGAGACCTATGACCGCTAATACCGCGGCACGATCCGCACCGTCGCCAGGGCGTGCGCGGCCAGCGGCAGCCGGAAGACGTGCCCGTCGCCCGATAGGGGGCGCGGCGGCGCGGTTTCGAGAAAGTCGGTCTCGAACAGATCGACGGCGCCCGGCCCCTGCCAGGTGATTGTGGCCTCGGTGGGCGCGCCCGCCGTTTCCTTGACGCGCAACACCGCCGCGCCGGGTGTGTCGAAGGCCGGTTTCAGCAATTGCACGGCCACCGTCCCCGGCTGGACATCCAGCCACCCGTAGGTGCCGGGCTGAATGGGCGCGAGGCGGGCCAGGGGCCGCACGGCGAACGCCTCGCCCCAGCGGCGCACCTCGCCGCCGTCCAGGCTGCCGGGCCGCGTGGTGAAGCGGAACTGGAACGCGCTGTGCCCGCCCTGCGCGCCCTGGAAGTTGGTGAAGTAGAGGTTGTTCATCAGCCAGGCGTAGAGGTGGCCGTTTTTGGGGTCGAGCCGGGTGGCCCACTCGCCGGTGTGGAAGCCGCCCAATTGGACAATCGGCGCTTCCCGCGTGGCCCAGAGCACGCTCGCGTGGCCGTCGCTGACGCCCGCGCCGTGCTGGATACTGTACCAGTCGCGGCAACTGTCGGGCAACTGGTCCTCATCGGCGCGGTAGACCGCGTTCGCCGTCTCCAACCAGTACGTGGCGCCGGGGCAGGCGAAGGGGAACAGCACATAGACGCCTTCCATGTCGAAATTCTCATGCTTATCCAGGGCCATGGTCACGTCGATGGTGGGCATCATGTCGAACAGGGTAATCGTCGTCACGATACGCGGCAGATAGGGCGCGGTCGACTCCACAGTCAGCGTCGTGCCGTAGGGGTAGCGGCGCAGCGTCACCGCGCCCTGGCGCTCGGCCACGGTGCGCACGAACGCGGGGCCGGGCGTGTCGGGGTGGAAGTGGCGGCGATGGACCTGCACCGCCGGGTGCGGGTCGGCGGGGTCGGTCGTCTCGTAGACTACCGCGCCGATGCCACCGGGCGCGGCGGCATCGACCCATTCCCGGTCCAGCGCCTTATCGTACAACCGGGTGATGGCCGCCGCTTGCCGATCGATTTCCAGCCGGTCGTAGGCGTTCTCCCCGACCGCGGGCGCATCGGCGGGCAGCACCGACTCCGCCAGGGGCGCGGCGGACGCCGCGGCGTCCCAGGGCAGCACTTTCACGCC
>JAICKM010000322.1 GCA_025927935.1 Chloroflexia bacterium
ACGCAGATCGCCACGTTGAGCCTGGCCGGGCAGACCAGCCTGGGCCAACTGGGCGCACTTTTTGCGGTATGTGCCGCAGTGCTGGGCGTGGACAGCGGCCCGCTACACCTCGCCACCGCCGAGAGCGCGCGCACCGTGCGCCTCTACGGGCCGAGCGATGAACGCCAGTGGGGGCCGTGGGGGCCGGCGGAGCGCAACATCGTCGTGCGCGCGCCCGGCACCCACCCCGGCCACTTCCTCGACCCGGATCGCCGGGAGCTAGAAGGCGGCCCGGAAATGCAGGCGATTGCCCCGGCCCCGGTGATCGCCGCCCTGGGCGGCTTGCTGGGAGAAAGCTGATGGCGGATCACCCGGACCCAGACGACACGAAGCGGCGCGCGCTCCATATGCGCGACCACCTGGCGAACGAGCGCACGCTGCTCTCGTGGATTCGCCTGGGGCTAAGTCTCACCGGCCTGGGCTTCGTCATCGCTCGCTTCGGCATCTTCCTGGAGCAACTGGTGGTATCCGGGCAAGCGAAAGAATCGACGCCGCACCTCTCCGTGCCGGTCGGCGTGGCCCTGGTGCTGCTCGGCCCGCTGCTGGCCGGGCTGGCCGCCCGCCGCTTCTTCACCACCGAGCGCGAAATCGCCACGGAACAGGCCGCGCCGAACTACGGCTTGCTCTATCTCATCCTGGTCGCGGTTACGGTGGTCGGCGTCGTGCTGGCCGCCTACCTGATCTACGTCTGGCTGTCGCTGGGGACCGGTTAGATAATATGGGCGCCGGGTTCAAGCAAACTTTGATGAATACCTTTATTTCCGCTCCCGATCCCATCACCCCGGAGTGGCTGACGGCTGTCCTCCGCCAATCACGAGTCCTGCGATCCGGAAAGGTGCGTGCGGTCGAGCAGGAAAGCACAGGCGCCTTTAATTCGCACACCAGCCGCCTGTTCCTGCGTTATTCGCCGGATGCGACGCCCGAAGCCCCGATACGCTTGATATTGAAGCAGAACACACAAGAGGCATGGGCAAAAGAGGCAGGCATGGAAGAAGTCAAATTCTACCGCCTTGTCGCCTCCCTACAGGATCACCCCGCTGTTGTCGTCCCCTGTCACGCAGCAGCCTATGACGAGCCAAGTGGCAATTCCTATCTGCTTTTGCTGGATCTCTCGGAAACACATCGACTACCGGTTACCCGCGATCAACAAATCGGTATTGTTGAGGGCGTCCCTCCTGCTGTGTACATCGAGGCAGTTATCGATACCCTCGCGCGGATGCACGCCTATTGGTGGGATCACGAACTGCTTGGAACGGATAGGTTCGATATCGGATACTGGTCCCGAAATGCCGAGCGATTTGGACAGTACCTCCAGCGCCGCAGAACCGCATGGGAAAGTCTTATTGCAAATGAGAAAGCGTGGTTCCCGGACGATCTCCGCGAACTCTACGAACAGGTTCTTGCGCGCTTACAGCGTCACTGGGAGCAGTATCTGGAGCCTCGTTTTCACACGAGAACGAACCTGACTCTGATTCATGGCGATGCATACTTTGCGAACTTTCTCTGTCCAAAGAATCCTGGAACCGGCGCAACATACTTGCTGGATTGGCAATCACCCAGCTTCGACATTGGAGGCTACGATCTTGCCAATTTGTGCGCTGCGTTCTGGACGCCTCAACAGCGACACGAAGAACAGCGCGAAGAAAAAGCGCTACGTCGCTATCACACGGTGTTGCGCGCACACGGCGTGAACAACTATTCGTGGGATGACCTGCTGACCGACTACCAAACGGGCTTGATCTTCTGGCTTCTCATGCCTGTTCAGGATCGCCATGATGGATCGAGCAAGGAATATTGGTGGCCGAAAATGCAATGCCTGGTAGCCGCTTTTCAGGAGTGGCATTGTGAAAAGCTACTGGATATCTAAGTGTAAGCAATATCCATGGGGTCTTACAATGCGTGCATCCCGACGCAGGGCGGGTCAGCAGAACCGATAAGAGGCTCAATCTTATCATAAACCTATCACTTTGTCGATTATCACGATATAGGAGTAAAAAACCGACAGCATGTACATTGGTTTCGACGCCAGCCGAGCGGTGCGCGGCATCCGCACCGGCACCGAACACTATAGCGCCAACCTGCTGCGCGAACTGGCGGGCAGCCTGGAGGCCAGGCGCCACCGGTTCTCCTGTTATGTCAACTCTACAGAGCAAGATCCGCAGGCACTGTTCGGCTTCCCCTTGCCGCCGCACTTTCGGTTGCGCGCCATCCCGTTTCCCCGGCTCTGGACGCATCTGCGGCTCAGCGCCGAGATGGCCCGCCGCCCGCCGCGCGTGCTGTTCGTGCCGGCCCACGTGGTCCCGATCATCCATCCCCGGCGCACGGTGGTGACGATCCATGACCTGGGCTACCTGTATTACCCGGAGGCGCACACGCGCTTCTCGCGCTGGTATTTGCACTGGTCCACCATCTACAGCGCCCGCGTGGCCCGGCGCATCATCGCCGTGTCGGCGGCCACGGCCCGCGACCTGCAAACGCGCTACAACGTGCCCGCGGAGAAGATCCGCGTTGTTTTGCACGGCGTCGATCCGGCCTTCCGGCGCGTGACCGATGCGGCGGTGGCCGAAGCGGCGGCCCGCTACGGTCTGGACGGGCCGCAACCCTACCTGCTCTTCGTCGGCACGCTCCAGCCGCGCAAGAACCTGGGCCTGCTGATCGACGCCTTCGCCGCGCTGCTCCAGGATTGGGATGCCGCCGCCGGCCCGTTGCCGCGCCTGGCCCTGGGCGGGAAAAAGGGCTGGCTGTATGACACCCTTTTCGCGCAGGTGGAACGCCTGGGGCTGGGCGACGCGGTGCGCTTCCTCGACTACGTCGCCGACGCCGACCTACC
The DNA here is from genome assembly GCA_025927935.1 of Chloroflexia bacterium. Next base: position 2,870 of record JAICKM010000322.1, read on the forward strand.
CATCCTCATCAGCGGGGCGACGGCGGTGATGCTGCCGTCGCTATACGAGGGCTTTGGGCTGCCGGCGCTGGAGGCGCTGGCCTGCGGCGCGCCCCTGCTCGCCGCCAACGCATCCTCCCTGCCCGAAGTCACCGGCGACGCCGCGCTGCTGCTCGACCCGCGCGACCCCGCCGCCTGGACCGCGGCTATGCGCCGCGTGCTCACCGACCCGGTCCTGCGCGCCAGTCTGAGCCGCCGGGGCCCGGAACGCGCCGCGCACTTCACCTGGGCGCGCACGGCAGCCGAGACTCTGCGCGTGCTGGAGGAAGCCGGGCGCAGCTAACCGCGGTTGGGTTGGACAGATTGCACAATCCATACGGAAAGGAGAATGACGATGGCGATTCGCGTTTGTGTCGCCGGCGCGACAGGATGGGCGGGGAGTCTGGTGACCCGCGCCATTCTGGAATCGGAGCAATTCCAACTGGCCGGCGCGCTGGCCCGCCAAAGCGCCGGAACTGACATCGGCGTCGCGCTGGGACAGCCGGAGGTGGGCATCAAGATCGCGCAATCGCTGGAAGAAGTGCTGCCCGCCGCGCCGCAGGTGCTGATCGATTACACAAAACCCTACGGAGTGAAGGAGCGCATCTTATACGCGCTGGATCACGGCGTGCGTGTGGTCGTCGGCACATCGGGGCTAACCGCTGCCGACTACGCCGTCATTGAACAGAAAGCGAAAGAGCACGATCTAGGCGTAATCGCCGCGGGTAACTTCTCTATCACGGCGGCCCTGGCGAAACATTTCGCCCTCATCGCGGCTCGCTATCTGCCCTCGTGGGAGATCATCGACTACGCGCAGGCCGATAAAGTGGATGCGCCCAGCGGCACCACACGGGAACTCGCCGAAGAACTGGCGCAGGTGGCCGAAAACAAACTAGGCTTGCCCATTGCCCAAACTCAGGGTCCTAAAGAAGCGCGCGGGGCGAATATCGGCGGCACGCAAGTCCATTCGATCCGCCTGCCCAGTTATATTATTGCGTTTGAAACGATCTTTGGGCTGCCGGACGAACGCCTGACCATTCGCCACGACGCCGGGGCCGGCGCGCAACCCTACGTGGGCGGCACGCTGCTGGCGGCGGAGCGAGTGATAACCGTTACCGGGTTGGTGCGTGGTCTGGATCGCTTGCTGTTCGGTTCCTAGCGTAGCTAGCGGGTGTGGCTGAACAGCCGGGCCAGGTCGCCGCCGTGGACAAACGTCCAGCGTGCAAACTTGACGCTGTCGGCCAGCCGCGACACGGTGAGCGCCGGGTCGGGCAGATACTGCGCCTCGCCCACCCAGTAGAGCGGCACCCGCGCGATCTCATAGGGGATCGCCTGGCGTTCAAGCCGGCTCAGCCGGTGCTGGGCCGCCGCGTCATAAGCATCGAGCATACCCCGCGTGGCCTCCCACGGCAAGTCGGCGGGCAACTCCGTGCCGGCCAGGCGTAGCAGCATCCAGTAGAGACAATAGGCCAGGTCGTAGACCCGCTCGCGGATCGCCAGGAAGTCGAAATCGACCACCGCGGCCACCCGGCCCCGCCGGAACAGGACATTACCGCCGCCGTAATCGCCGTGGATGGGCTGCACGGGCAGGCCGGGAGCGGCGCGCGGCCACCAATCGGCCAGTTTGCCCAGCACCTCGTTACTCGCCGCGCAGACCTGGAGCGCGCGTGCCGTCGCGTTACCGGGCGGATGAGCGCGAATGCGGGCCTCGGTCTGGCCCACCCAGGCCAGCAGGCCGGTGGGGCTGCCGTAATTGCTGACCCGCGGGGGCACAAAGCTTTCCGTATCAACGGCGGTGGTCAGCGCATCATGGAGCCGGGCCAGCGCCGTAAAGGCCAGCGGGTAGCGATCCCAGCTATCGGCCACCGTGTCATGGGCCACGAACGGCTCCACCTCGACCAACCGGTTGCCCCAGCGCAGGGCGGGTTCGCCCTCGGTGGTCGGCAGCGGCACGCTCACCGGAAAGCCGGTGGCGGCCAGGCGTTGTTTGACCGATTGCAGCACGGCCACCCGCTCCGGCGTAACCCAGGGCCGGTGTACGCGCAGGACAAACGACCCACCGGCCGTATAGAGGCGCAGGTTGAGATTGTAGGTACCGCCCAGGTCGCGCGCCGCCTGGATACTGCCCAGGCCAAAGGCTGCGGCGGTCTGCTCCAGCAGCGCGTCGTCGGGTCCCGCTCGCGGGCCGATCTCCGATTCTTGTAGCTCCGGTAAATCGCCGGACGCAACATCCATATTAGAATCCGATCGCGGGGCTGATAATCGGCGGCATAACCGCCGGCGTCATCAGGATGCTATGATCGCGGCCCGGTTGCATATCGACGCGAGCCGGCATGCGCAGCCCGCGCAACACTGCCGTCAGCACCGGGTTCACGGCGAGCTTATCCATGCAAGAGCCAACCTCTAGAGTCCGGCAGCGGTCGTCTTCGTACTTGAAAGCCTGTTTCCAGCACGATCCACACCGCGGTTCCTTACGGAAGGGCGCGATCAAGGCTTCGCCCCGGCTCGGATCGTAGGGACCGGTCACTTCCGGGTTGGTCGGGCCAAACAGCCCCACCCACGGCACGCCAAGCGCACCCGCCATATGTAGCAAACCCGTATCCACGCTCACCGTCAGGTTGCAGCGCGCCAGCAGGGCGGCGACGCGATCCAGCGAGGCGTAAACGGGTACGGCCAGCGACCCGGCGGCGGCAAAAGCGGCGGCCACCGAACTGCGCTCCAGGGGCCGGTCGCAGAACAACAGAGTCCGCACATCGGGCCGGGCGGCCCGCAGACGCGCGTCCAGTTCCAACCAGTGCCTCAGCGGCCAGCGCTTGATCACCATGTTGGTGCCCGGCACCAGCGCCACCACCGGCCGGTCGGCCAGCAAATCGTGCTCGCGCAGAAACTCCCCCGCCCAATCCTGGGCCGCCGCGCGCAACACCAGGTGCGGCTTGCGGGCCTCCGGCGGGATCGCCACCTGGAGTTCGCGCTCCAACTCGTCGGCCAGGCAATCCAACGAGTGGACGGCATCCGGCACCGGCGGCACCTGCGGCGTCCAGGTGCCGCGGAAATCCATCGCCCGCTCCCAGGCGAAAAAGCAGTTGATGACCAGGTCGAACGGCCCGAGTTCGTAGTCAAAGAGCGGCCCGGCAAACCAGGCCAGCACCGTCTGCGGCAGCAGCCAGCGCAGACTCACCGTGGTCTTGCCCGGCTCATGGTTGAAGGACGCCGGTTTCAATGTGCGGATGGCCGGGTCATTGCAGAGCAGATTACCGTGTTCCGACACGGCCACGGTAATCTCCGCCTCAGGGAAGCGCGCCCGGATCACCGGCAGCAACGGCTGCATGTTAATGAAATCGCCGATCCCATCCGCGAATGGGATAACTAAGATACTCCTGATAGCCAAGAACCCAGCCTCCTGCGACGACAACGCGCGGCATGCCGTATTATAATAAAACGTCCGAAGCTATGTTGAATAACGGCAACCTGATCCGATGGCCCTACCCGGCCGCGAACATATCATTGTACTATAGCCGGCATCTATGTGGCAAACCCGCACAGAAGCGTCACCCGGCAAACGCAGCCTGGCCCCCGGTTGTGGGCGGCAGGCGCTTCGGCTATAATGGGACGTTATGAGCACACCCCGGCTATCCGCGAACCCGCGTATTCTCTGCGTAAAACTGGCCGATATCGGTGATGTCTTGCTTTGCACCCCGGCCTTGCGCGCGCTGCGCGTTCGTTACCCCGGCGCCCAGATCGATCTGCTCACCCCGCCGTCGTCGGCCCATGTGCTGCACGATGCACCCGAAATCAATAACGTGATTGTCTTCAACAAGTTCCCCTTCGATACGCTGGGCAGCCTGTTCGATCTCAAAACCGTGTTCGGCGCGATACAATTCCTACGCCAACTGGGCCGCCAACGTTACGACGCCATCCTGATGTTTCATCATTATACACTGCGCTTCGGCGCGCTCAAATTTGCCGCCGTGGCCCTGGCCAGTCGCGCGCCGATCCGCGCGGGCGTGGACAACGGGCGCGGCTGGTTCCTGACGCACAAGGTCGCGGATCGCGGCTTCGGGGCGGAACACGAGGCCGAGTACTGGCTGGACGTCGCCGCCCAGATCGGCGCGGCGCCTCGCCCCGCCGACCGGCGCATCCACATTCCGCTCGTCGAGGCCGATCAGACGGCGGCAGCCACCCTGCTGGCCGAGTTTGCCCTGCCCGGCGACGGGCCGCTGATCGCTATCCACCCCGGCGCGGGCTGGTACAGCACCGCCCGCCGCTGGCCCGCCACCCATTTCGCGATGCTCATCGCCACGCTGGTCCGCGAGCGCGGAGCCGACATCCTGCTGCTGGGTGGTCCCGACGAGCAGGATCTGGCCGCCGAAGTGCGCGCCGCCGTGCCCATGCCTGAACAGGCGCGCGTTCACAATATCGCCGGGCGGACCTCGATCACCGGCACGGCGGCCCTGTTGCACCGGTGCACGCTGTTCATCGGCAACGACAGCGGGCCGATGCACCTGGCGACCGCCGCGCGCATCCCCGTGCTGGGCATCTTCGGCCTGAGCAACTGGCACGCCTTTGGCCCCTATGTGCCGCCCGCCCCCGGCGTGCCCGACCAACCCGCGCGCATCGTCCGCCAGGACCTGCCCTGCCAACCCTGTCTCTACCGCGGCCTGCAACTGGGCCTGCGCGACGGCTGCGGCCCGCGCCCCTGCCTGACGGCGCTGGCTCCCGCAGCCGTGGCCGAGGCGGCGCTGGCGATGCTGGACGCGCGCTGATGC
>JAICKM010000335.1 GCA_025927935.1 Chloroflexia bacterium
GGTTGGGCATGGGGTTCGGTCTCCTGCGACCCGGGCGCGTGGGCACCATTGTAGCACACCCGGCGCGGAGTGACAAGTAGGTGTAGTGCCAGTCCCGGTGGATCGCGCCTATCGCAACACACAGTTACGCTTTCTGGCTGCTGGACTATTCAGCTATTCCTTTTCGATGAGGAAGTGATCATTTTTCGCGGTTTTCGGTGACTCGCGCCTTGGTTGCACAAGATTTAGGCTATGTCTTCTCGGCCCTTCCCACGATTTTTGTGTTTTTAGGCGACCGTATATGCCGCGCCAGGAACAGTACTGATGGCAACACTACATCTCATGTGCGGGCTGCCCTGTGCCGGCAAAACAACTCTCGCGCGCCATCTGGAGCGGGAGTATTCCGCGCTGCGCCTGACTCCCGATGACTGGCATACCCGGCTGTTCGGTCAAGATGCGGAAGAGGACCGACATGATGCCCGGCACGCCTTAATCGAGTCCCTGCTCTGGGATCTGGCGGCGCGCATGCTGGTATTGGGCGTGAATGTGATCCTGGATTATGGATTCTGGGGCCGCAGCGAACGCGAAGATTACCGGGCGCGGGCGGCCCGGTTAGGCGCAAGTAGCGAACTCCATTTTTTGAACGTACCGGAAGAGGTACTCTTAGGACGCCTGGCGACAAGAAATGCCCAACTGCCCGAAGGCGCATTCTTTATTCCCGAGGCCAAGTTCACGGAGTACATACCGAAGTTCCAGCCGCCGTCACACGAGGAACTTGAACGGCGCGAATAAGAGAGATCAGCAAGCTAATGTCGCCTATACACCAGAAGAGCCGGCCTCTGTCCCGGCGGCCGGCCCTATTGAACCACCCGCCTCACCGGACTGTACAGATGGTAGCAGATTCCACGCCGTTTGCTGCATTACACCCACATCGATCCCCCTGCCGGTAACAGAATACGTGAGCCAAAGAAAGGGATCCATCCAGATGGCACGGACTTTCGCCACTATGCGCGTGCACAACGGAACCAAGCTGCTCGGTGAGCACGCCGTCGTGATCGGCGGCAGTATCGCGGGATTGCTCGCCGGGCGCGTCCTGGCCGATTATTTTCGGGACGTGACCATTGTCGAACGAGACTCGTTGCCCGACCGTGTCGCCCCGCACAAGGGGGTGCCGCAGGGCCGGCACGCGCACGGCCTGCTGGGGTTAGGCCAGCAGGTCATGACCCGCTATTTTCCAGGGTTGTTCGAGGAGCTACGCGCACAAGGCGCCACCCCGGTCGATCTCGGCTATGACACGGGCTGGTATCAGGCCGGGTGCTGGCGGGCGCGCGTCGACAGCGGCATGGTTGCCTCGCTGCAAAGCCGGCCCTTGCTCGAAACCGCCGTGCGCCGCCGGGTGCAGACCGTGCCCAACGTGCGATTCCTGACCGGGCACACGGCGACCGCCCTCCAGGCGAACGCCGGCCGTACCCGCATCACGGGGGTGCATGTCCAACCACAGGCCGGAGCGGGCGGCGCGATCCTGCCCGCGGACCTGGTGGTCGATACGAGTGGGCGCGGGTCGCGGGCACCGCAATGGCTGGAGGCCCTGGGCTATCCCCGCGTGGAAGAAACACATGTCAAGATGGATGTCGGCTATACCACCTGCTTTTTCCGCCGCCCGCCGGGGTTTGCGGCCACTTGGAAAATGCTCATCCTGATTCCGCAGCCCCCGCATGAGACCCGCATGGGATTGCTGCTGCCGATGGAGGGCGATCAATGGATGGTCTCGTTGTGTGGCTGGCACCGCGATTATGCCCCGACCGATGCCGACGGGTTTCTGGAATATGCCCGGAGCCTGCCCGTCCCCGATCTGTATCAGGCGATCAAAGATGCCGAGCCGGTCACGCCCATTGTCGTCCATAAGATCCCGTCCAACCAGTGGCGGCATTACGAACGGATGGCCCGCTTCCCGGAGGGGCTGGCGATCCTGGGCGACGCGCTATGCAGCTTCAACCCGACCTACGGCCAGGGCATGACCGCCGCGGCTCTCGACGTAACGGTGCTGGAAACCTGTTTGCGCCGCCACGCCGCGGGCCGGGCGGCCAGTCTCGATGGGTTGGCCGCCCGCTATCGCCGCAAGGTGGCGGGGGCGGTCGCTACCCCGTGGCTGCTGGCAACCGTGGAGGACTTCCGTTACCCGCAAACGGAGGGCCGCCGCCCGCCCGTCACGCCCCTGCTGCACTGGTACCTGGACAAACTGTACGCCGCCACCGAGCATGACCCGCGCCTCGTTACCCGGTTCTTGCAGGTGATGCACATGCACAGTTCCCCGGCCACGCTGTTCGTGCCGCATATTGCCTTCCGTGTGTTGACGGCGCGTTTGCGCTACCCGCAGCAAACGGCGAAACCGGTCCCGGCATAGGCCGGACGATGGACTAAACAGGCCCCGGCGCGAACCCCACGCCGCCGGGGCTTGTCTATGCCGTGCCGCACTGCATCCTCGCCGTGCCTACTTCCTCGCTGCCTGGCGCCCGGTCTACTCCGAACGGCGCCCCCATGTCCCACCTGATGCCCTTGGCAATTGTGCGTTTCGGTGCTATCATGATCGCGCTGCCTGGAGCAGGCCGATTCCGCAGGGAGCCGCCCCTGAGACGGGAGGATGATTCCGTAGCGATGCACGACGACAGCACAATGCCGGCGCCCGTCTGGGAAGAGCGCTGGCATCCATTGCGCGAGGAGTGGATTATTGTCGCCGCCCACCGGCAAGATCGGCCATGGGCGGGCCAGACGGTCGCCATTCCCCCGGCGCCGCCCCCGGCGTATGTGCCGGACTGTTATCTCTGCCCCGGCAATCTGCGCGTGAGCGGGGCGCGCAATCCGGCGTACACCGGCACCTTTGTCTTCGACAACGACCATCCCTGCGTGGGGCCGGACGCGCCGCGCGCCCTATCCCCTCCCCCACCGCCCTATGCCAACCGCCCGGCCACCGGGCTGGCGCGCGTGATTTGCTACAGCCCGCGCCACGATCTCACGCTGGCCGAGATGCCGGTGCCCGCCATCACCGCGATTGCCGGCGTCTGGCAACAGCAGACCCGCGATCTGGGCAATCGCCCGGAAGTGCAGCACGTGCTCTGCTTCGAGAACAAGGGCGAAGTCGTCGGCGTCTCCAATCCGCATCCCCACGGCCAGATCTACGCGACCAACTTCGTCTTCAAGACCATCGCCACCGAACTGGCGGCGGCAGAACGTTATCGCCGCGAGACGGATCGCCCGCTCTTTGCCGATATCATCGCCGCCGAGCAGACCGACGGGCGGCGTATTCTTTATGAAGACGAACACGCTATCGCCTTTCTGCCCTATTTTGCGCGCTATGCCTACGAAGTGTATGTCGCGCCCAAACGCCCGGTCGCGCATATTTACGCCCTACGCGATGAGGAGGTCGAAGCCCTCGCCCGCGCGCTCAAGCACGTCACCGTGGCCTTTGACAACCTCTGGGACATGCCGTTCCCGTATGTGATGCCTTTGCACCAGGCGCCCGCCGACGGCGGCGATTACTCGATGTTCCATTTTTTTATTGCGTTCCATCCGCCGCTGCGCCGGCCCAATATGTTGAAATATCTCGCCGGCCCGGAGATCGGCGGCGGCAACTTCTTGAGCGATACCACGCCGGAGGCGAAGGCCGCGGAGTTACGCGCCGTCTCGCCCATCCATTATCGGGAGCGAGGGACGCCGCCATGATCCGCCGCGCCGCCGATCTGTTACAGCAGATCCGGGCCATCCACGAGGCCATCCGCGCCGCCGTCGTGGCCGCCTGCGAAGACACCGCGCTCGAAGCACTGGCAAGCGTCGCCTCCGACGCGCCGGGCGACACCATCTACGCCATCGACCGCGTGTCGGAGGAGGTGTTGCTGGAGCATTTTCAGGATCTCGCGCAGCAATGGTCCTGCATCCTGATCGCGGAAGGACTCGGCGCCACCGGGACCGCCATATTGCCCGCGGGCAGCGACCCGGCGCAGGCGGAGCTACGCATCATCGTCGATCCTATCGACGGCACGCGCGGGCTGATGTACCAGAAACGTTCAGCCTGGATCTTAACCGGGATCGCGCCCAACCGCGGCCCGGCGACCAGTCTCCGCGACATCGAAGTGGCCGTGCAGACCGAGATCCCGCTGGTCAAACAGTATCTGAGCGATTGCCTCTGGGCCGTCAGCGGGACAGGGATCGGCGGCGAGCGCTACAACCGGCTGACCGGCGCGCGCCGGCCCCTGGCGCCCCGGCCCTCGCAAGCAACCACCTTCGCCCACGGCTACGGCCAGATCGTGCGGTTCTTCCCCGGCACCCGCGCCGAACTGGCCGCCCTCGACGACGCCGTCGCCGCGACGACGCTGGAGCCGCCGCAGCCGGGCAAGGCCGGCGCCTTTGAAGACCAGTACGCCTCCACCGGCGGGCAACTCTATGAGTTGATGATGGGCCACGACCGCTGGATCGCCGATATCCGCCCGCTGACTGCGCCGCTGGTGCGGGCACGCGGCCAGGCCCTGGGTCTCTGCTGCCATCCCTACGATCTCTGCACGGAACTGATCGCGCGGCAGGCCGGGGTGCTGGTGACGGATGCGCAGGGCCGGCCCCTGGACGCTCCCCTCGATGTCACGGCGGATGTCACCTGGGTTGGCTACGCGAACGCGGCGATCCAGGCCCAGGTGGCCCCTGTGCTGGCGCGCCTCCTTCGGGAACGGGGATGGCTACCCCCTGCGGAACCGAGCGATGTGGGACTTTGAGCAACCGCCGCGCTACCGGCTGCCGGACCTGGCGCGCTTCCTGACGCTGTTGAACGCCCAGGCGAGCTTCTTTGCGCCGGACCGGCCCCTCTACCTGGCCCGCGCGCCGGGCCGCCTCGACCTGATGGGCGGCATCGCCGATTACTCCGGCGCGCTGGTGCTGCAACTGCCCCTGGCCCTCGCCACCCGCGTGGCCGCCCAGCTTACCGCCGAGCCGGTATTCGTCGTGTGTAACCCCGCGCACACGGCAGAGGGCGGGCCGGAGATCACGCTGCCGCTCGCCGAGCTAACGCCTGCCGATGCGCCGCTGAGCTATCCGGCGGCGCACCGGCTGTTGACCGCCGAACCGGCGCGCAGGTGGCTGGCTTACGTCGCCGGGGTCCTGGTTGTCTTGCAGCGCGAGCAAGGGTTGCGCCTGCCGGGAGGGCTGCGGTTGTTGATCGACTCCGACGTGCCCATCGGCAAAGGCGTGAGTTCGTCCGCCGCGCTGGAAGTGGCGACTATGCAGGCGATTTGCGCCGCCGCCGGCTGGACGCTCGACGGGCGCACACTGGCGCTGCTCTGCCAGCGGGTGGAGAATCTCGTCGCCGGTGCCCCGTGCGGCGTGATGGACCAGATGGCCTCGGCCTGCGGAGAACAGGACCGCCTGCTGGCCCTGCTCTGCCAGCCGGCTGAATTGCAGCCTTCCGTGGCCTTGCCGCCGGAGCTGGAGGTCTGGGGCATCGACTCCGGCATCCATCACGCGGTGACGGGCGCCGATTATGGGTCCGTGCGGGTGGGCGCCTTCATGGGCTACCGGATCATCGCTGCCGCCGCCGGGCTGCCCGCGACACCGCGGGAACCCGGCCGGGTCGCCGTGGCCGATGCCCAATGGCAGGGCTATGTCGCCAATATCGCGCCCGCTGTCTGGGAAAGCACCTACCGCGCCCAGGTTCCGCGCACCATGGATGGGGCGACGTTCCTGGCCCGCTACGGCGGATCGACCGATAGTGTGACCCGCGTCGATCCTGAACGGACCTACGCAGTGCGGGCGGCCACGGCGCACCCGATCTATGAGCATCACCGTGTGCGCCTCTTTCGCGCCTTGCTGGAGAAGCCCCGGCTGACAGAGGAAGACCGGCAGCTGCTGGGCGAATTGATGTACCAGTCGCATGCCAGTTACAGCGCGTGCGGATTGGGGGCTGAGGGAACGGACCGCCTGGTGGCCCTGGCCCGCGAGGCCGGGCCGGCGGCGGGGGTCTATGGCGCCAAGATCACCGGGGGCGGCAGCGGCGGCACGGTCGCGGTGCTGGCCCGGCGCGGCCAGGGCGCGGCCATCGCGACGCTCGCCGCGCGGTATATCGACGAAACCGGGCGCCCGGCCACGGTCCTGGGCGGCTCGTCGCCGGGCGCCGTGCAGTTTGGCTCCGCGCGGCTGCGCGCCACCCAGGGCAAACCCGACTCAACCTGAACGACCCCGTAACACTTTCCAGGATCGTGGCTCGTATCGGATCTATGCTATGTCCCGATTGCGCTGACGGCTTACACGGCGGCGGCGATGCTTGAAGTTTGGGTCGAGGTTCTATAATTGATTTATGTCTGTACCGATTTTAGCCACGAAACTCTATATCCCCTCACCGCCTAAAATGGTGGTCCGTCCCCAGCTGATCGCGCGGCTGAACGAGGGGCTGCATCGCAAACTGACCCTCATCGCGGCTCCCGCCGGGTTTGGTAAAACCACGCTGCTCAGCGCCTGGATCGCTGGTTGCGACCGGCCGGTGGCCTGGCTGTCGCTGGATGCGGGAGATAGTGACCCGGCCCGCTTTCTGAGCTACCTCGTCGCGGCTTTACGAACGATTGCCGCGCATATTGGCGAAGCCGTGCTCGGCGTGGTGCAATCCCCGCAGCCGCCACCAACCGAAGCCATGCTGACGGCCCTGCTCAATGATCTTACCACCATCCCGGAGAATTTCCTGCTCGTCCTCGACGACTACCACGTTATTGATGCCCCGGCGGTGGACGATGCCCTTATTTTTTTGCTGGAGCACCTGCCCGCCCAGATGCACCTGGTCATCGCTACCCGCGAGGATCCCCCGCTCCCGCTGGCCCGGCTACGCGTGCGGGGCCAATTGACCGAACTGCGGGCCACCGACCTGCGCTTTACTCCGGGCGAAGCGACCACTTTCTTCAACCAGATAATGGGCCTGGGCCTCACGGCTGCGGACGTGACCGCCCTGGAGACACGTACCGAAGGCTGGATTGCGGGACTCCAGTTGGCGGCCCTCTCGATGCGGGGCCGCGAGGACATTTCCGGGTTCATAAGCGCTTTCGCCGGAGACAACCGCTACATCGTGGACTATCTGGTTGAAGAGGTCTTGCAGCGGCAGCCCGAACCTGTCCGCCGCTTCTTACTCCAGACCGCCATTCTCGACCGCTTGAGCGGTCCGCTGTGTGATGCCGTCACCGGCCAGGCGGACGGCCAGGCCCGGTTGGAGGCCCTGGAACGCGGCAACTTCTTTGTCGTGCCGCTGGACGACCAGCGGCACTGGTATCGCTATCATCATCTCTTTGGCGAAGTGCTCGCTACGCATTTGCGGGCGGAACAGCCCGACCTGGTCGCGACGCTGCACCAGCGCGCCAGCGCGTGGTACGAGCAGCAGGGGGCGGCGGCCGACGCGATCCGCCACGCGCTGGCCGCCGGCGATTTCGCGCACGCGGCGGACCTGGTCGAGCCGGCGTTGCCGGAAATGCGCAGGAGGCGGGAGGCGGCCAC
>JAICKM010000447.1 GCA_025927935.1 Chloroflexia bacterium
ATGAACACAAACGGCACGATAAACACAATCCCGGCGACGACGAGCGCGACGACGTCAACCCAGGCTGCTGCCACAAACTTGCGGACGCTCATAGCTCTAGCTCCCTTCGGTTGAAGAACCGCATCAGCGGGTAGACGATAATGGTGACCAGGATGAAGAGCACGACGTTGCCGGCCGTGGACAAGCCGTAGAAGCCCGCCTGGTACTCCTTGTAGATCACCGACGGGAGCACGTCCGAGGCGAAGCCGGGACCGCCGTGGGTCATCGTCCAGATCAGGTCGAACGAGCGCAGCCCGCCGATAAACGACAGCAGGATCACGGTGAAGGTGGCATTGCGCGACAGCGGCAGGATGATGTGCCGGAACTTCACCCAGGCGCCCCCGTCCAGTCGCGCGGCGTCGAAGTAATCGACCGGGATCGACAGGATGCCCGCAATGAAGATCACTGTCGCGATGCCGATGCCCTTCCAAACATCCACCAGCGCCACCGAGTACAGCGCGAGACTCGGGTTGCCCAGCCAGTCGGGTTGGGGGAGCCCGAGGGAGCCGAGGGCTGTGTTGATCAGGCCGGTAGACGGTTGCATGAGGGTCGCGAAGGTGATCCCGACGGCTACGGTGCTGACCAGCACCGGGAAGAAGATGATGCCGCGCATCAGCGCCTTGAGCCGGATACTCGAGGTGAACAGCACGGCGAGCGGCAGGGAGATGATCACTTTGAGTCCACTCGTGATCACAGCATAGATAATCGTGTTGCGCAGTCCAGATAGGAGCTGGGGATCGCTCAGGAACGTGGCGAAGTTGTCGAGGCCGATGAACTCCGCCGTGAAGAGCGACCAGCGGGTCAGGCTGAAATAGAAGGCGAGGACCGTCGGCACGAGGAAAAACACCGCGAACACCAGCGCGGCGGGCAGATAAAACCAGTAGGGATACGTGTGCAGGATGGTACGGGCCCGCGTCGGCGTGTTCACAACCCGTGGGACCGGGCGAACCCGGCTCTGAGTGCTCATAACATCCCCCTATCATCTACTATGGGCCGTCTACCGGCTCTGCGAGCCAGGACGAACCCGGCTCGCAGAACAAAGAGAAGGACGAACGCCAGGGGCGGTTATTTCCACCCAGGCAGATTGAGTTGCTGGGCCTGCTTGATAACGTCCTGATCGTAGTTGGCTGCGCCCTGTTGGGCCGTCATCTGGCCGGATCCGACAGCGACGCAGATCTGCTCCAGGTTGGGGCCTTTGAGCGGCGAGAAGAATTCCAGCGCGGGGAGCGATTTACCGGAGTCGATGTAGGTGGCGATGTCCTTCACGGCGGGCAGAACCGTATCCGGGAGCTTGGAGCCTTTGATCGCATATGGGCCGGCCGGCGGAACCTTGGCGGTCACGGCGTCGACGCCCTCCAGCGAAGCGACGAAGCCCAGAAAGTCCTTACCTTCCGCGATGTGCTTGCTCGTTTTCGGGATGTAGCCGGCGGCCGGCATCCAGACTGTCGATCCCGCCTTAGCGGCATCTTTGCCGGGCAACCCGAAGAACCCGATGTCGTTCACCTCGTCGGGCGAGTTCGCCGCGATAGTGGAGAGCGTAAAGGAGAGCTGCGGATACTGGGCGACCTTGCCGTCGGCGAGCAACTTCAGGCCCTGCTCGAATTTCGTGGTCGCGTAGTCCTTCTGATACCAGCCCTTCTTGTTGCCTTCCTCCAGGTAGCTGAACCCTTCCATCGCCAGCGGGTCCGAAGCCAGCTTGACCTTACCGGCCGTGTAGTCGGCGGCAAAGTTGGGTTCCGCCTGCGCCAGGTTATAGTAGTCGGCGAGCACGAACAACTGGGAAGTCCATGTGTCCCCGTAGGTTTGCAGGACGGGCGGCATCCCGGCGGCCTTGAGCTTGTCGTTGTTGGCTTCGAACTCGGCCCAGGTCTTGGGCACGCTGCTGCTGTACTGGGCGAAGACCTTCTTGTTGTACAGGACGCCGCCACCCATGATCGTGCCGAACGGCACTCCGAAGATCTGCCCGTTCTGCGAAACCGTGGGCAGGAACACGTCCTGGATGTTGGCGATGTACGGCTCCTTCGAGATGTCCACGAGCGTGTCGGTGGGGTGGAGCGCTTGCAGGAGTGAGCCGGAGTTGTAGAAGAAGACGTCGTTCATCTCGCCCGTGGCGAGGCGGGTCTTGACCAGGTTGTCGCCATCGGTGCCCCCCGGCCGCGTTTCGATGTTGAACTTCACATTCGGGTGCTTGGCTGTGTAGGCCGCGACGAGCGCGTTCGTCATGTCCTTTGTGGTCGTGCTGTCGTCGATCAGCAGGCTTAAGGTCACGGCGGCGCCGCTCGCGGCACCTCCGCTTGCAGCGGTAGTCGCGGTAGGAGCAGCGCCTGAGCCGGAAGCGGTAGTCGCGGTGGGTGCAGCGCCTGAGCCGGAAGCGGTTGTTGCCGTGGGAGCGGCGCTGCCATTGGAACTGGAAGCGGGAGTTGGGGTGTCACTTGCGCCACCGCACGCCGAGAGCATCATGGCGAGGGCTAGCGTCAGTGGTACGACCTGTAGACTGATCCGTTTGGTTATTTTCATCGCCGTCCTGTTCCTCCTTGGATACTAAACTGGTATTCCTCACTGCCGAGAGGAGAGACGCGTCTGTGTTCCAGGATTTCCCATCGTTTCAAGATCCGATATTCACCACCTCCTTCTACATGACTCACTCCGCATTGCTCTGCACGACTAACGCGCGTTACTAACATGCCGACATGAGTTAACTTGTATACCTCAGTAAGGTTCGCGCGTTGTGGTGAGCGAGCGGTCTTGGTGGGGCGAACGGGTCAGGTCCTGGTGAGGGACAGGATCCGGTTCACCCAACGGCTAACGTCACAGACGCCGGCTTGAAGACGTGCGCACGATCAACTGAGTGTCCAATAAGATCTCGCGCTTCGGCTCGTCCGGGTGTAACAAAAGATCGAGTAACATCTCCCCGGCCCGACGACCCATTTCTTCGAAGGGGAGGTAAACGCTGGTCAATGGTGGAAAGGCATACTGACTGAATGGATTGTCGTCAAAGCCGACAACAGCTATATCGTCCGGGATTCTCAACCCATGCTGGTGAATTGCGGCTAGAGTGGCGAAGGCGAGCACATCACTAGACACGAAAATCGCGGTCGGCGGATCTCGAAGCGCAAGCAAGCTCATTGCCGAGGCAAAGCCGGCGCGCGGGTCGTTAAAATCGCCAAAGCACACCATTCGTTCATCGAATGGAATATCGGCGGCGGCCAGGGCATCGCGATAACCATGGAGACGTTCGCTGACGCCTGTGAAGTATACAGGGGCGTAACCAATAAAACCGATTCGTCTGTGCCCCTGGCTCACCAGGTGATCCACGGCTGCCCGCGCGCCCCCGCGATTATCGAATTCCACCGAAGCGATCTGGACACCGAGCAGGCGACCCAGCAAGACGATGGGAAAGTCATCGTGCAAGAGGTCATACAGAGCGCGGTCGTCGACGCGGGGATCGGACAGAATCAACCCGTCGATACGCTTGTTACGCGACAGGGTCATATAGGTATCGGCGGGATCGTTCTCATTCACGATGTCGACCAGCAGCCGGACCCCGGACTGACTGGCAACGCTCATCAGGCCCTGCAGAATCTGCATATGCGCCAGGTCCGCTACCCCGTGAGCGTGGGTGCGGAAGACCATCCCGAGCGTGCGCGTGCGCCCGCTGGCCAGGGCCTGCGCCGTGGCATCGGGCACGTATTGCAGCTCTTGCGCGGCGGCGAGTACGCGCTGGCGGGTCTCCTCGCTGATGTTCGCTTCCTTGACATCGTTGAGCACAAAGGAAACCGTCGTGCGCGACACCCCGGCCCGCTTAGCTACGTCCTGGGAGGTGATGCGGCGACCCGGCACAGTAACACCTGCCTTCCAGTTTATTGACACGCGTTAGTAACAGGCGTTAGTATAGCGCACTCTCTTCTTGCTGTCAACTGGGAGGTCTGACATCTATTCATAACACCTACGAGAGATCTTGATGCACTATAATGGGCCACGCGATTAACTATCCGCAAGCCCGGAGCCAGGCGGTCCGGCCACGCCACATCGTCCCGGCACAAATCAAGTAGCGTGGGCTGTTCGCGCGTGTTCATCATTCCCTTTGCTCCTGGTCATGCATCAAGCGGAAGCGAGCCGGCGTATCGGCTCGAGATCAGGCGGCGGCCCGAGCGCGGTAAAGAGCGCGCTCAGGACTACACAGGCGGCACCGCGTGCCCAGATTTCGTTTCCGCCGGGTTCGATAATAATGCGCAACTGGTCGGCAAGACCGGCAAAGGTATGGGCGTGCAGCGCGGCTTCCATCGGCTCGAAGTACCAGCGCCCGGCCCGGACCGCCTCGCCATTGAAGATCAACAGGGCGGGGCTGAGGACATTGACCACGGCAGCCATGCCGAGGCCCAGCCACTGCCCGGCTGTCCCCAAGACGCGCTGCGCGAGACTGTCGCCGGCATCTGCCGCATTTGCCACTGCCTCTAAGGTGAGGGACCTGGTTCCAGCGAGTAGACCCGGCTCACCCTTCGCCAGCGCCTCCCTGACCTGCCGCAGGATGGCCGGCTCCGCGGCCAGCGCTTCCACACACCCTCGTTTGCCACAGGAGCAAGGAGGGCCGTCGGGTTGAAGCACGATATGGCCGAACTCCCCCGCACCGCTGCCGGTACCGCGGTAGAGTTGGCTATTGGCGATCACGCCGGCCCCGATGCCGTGCCCAAGCGCCACGGCCACGAAGTTGTCCACTCCCCGCCCTGTCCCAAACCACTGCTCGGCGATGGCGAGCGTGCGCGCGTCATTTTCCAGATGGACCGGGGTGCCAAAATACGCAGCGAGCGGTGCAGCAAGGGGCACGTTGTGCCAGCTAAAATGAGGCGCGAGGAGAGAGACCCCGGCCTTCGTATCTACCAGGCCGTTGACGCCGACTCCAATTCCGAGCAGCCGGACCCGGTTAATCTGGGCCACGAGCAGTAAGTGTTCGATCGCTTGAATGGTCGTCTGAATTATCGCAGCGGGTGGGAAGGCCTGGCCGATCCCGTCGGGGAGCGGCACCGGGGTCGTGGTGGCGCGCAGCACGTTTGCATCAAGATCCGTCAGGACGCAAGTGATCGTATGCACCGCGAGCTTGACCCCCACCACATAGCCGGCATGCGGATTCACTCCCAGCAGGACTGCCCGGCGCCCGGCCCGCCCGGCGCCTTCGGCTTCCCCGACCTCCTGCACCAGACCGCGGTCGATAAGCGTCCCGGTAATCCCGGAAACCGCCGCGGGGCTAAGGCCGGAGATTTCCGTAATGGCCTTGCGGGAGATCGGACCCCGGCCCTGAATAAGGTGCAAGACGAGTTGCTGATTGATCTGCTTGATTAAGGCCCGATCGCCCTTCCGTGAATAGATCATCTCCGTTCGCCCCTTGCCCCTTGTTTCATTCACTGAATGAAACAATTCTAGTGCACGATGAACGCTTTGTCAATACTCGTGGGAATTCCGTATAGCACGCAGGCGGTGAAGCATGGCTTACATAATTTGAACGCGCCGATAGGCGTAGCTATCTATGATACGAACCGGCTGGCCGAGGACTTACAACCGGATCTGCCAACACTCGTCGAAGGCCGAACTGGAGCCATACCGTTGCACCGCGCTCTCGTTCGCCGTGAGCGGGTCGTAGAACACTAGTACGACTACGACCGCGTGCTGACCTACCTGCTCCAACATCAGGCGTGTACAACGACCTCTTGTGCTTGTACGGCAAGTGCGCCAACATAGTCGCCAGCGGGCCTTAACAGATGCAGACACCAGTGGCCTTGAAGATCGGCCGGATTTGCGGTTACGACCGCCTTTGCATAGCTATGGGCAGCAAACTGAATCTTAATTCTTACCGCAGATATAGCGCCCAGCGGCGCCTTGTGTTATACTAAGGCTGGTAAGCGGACTACCTTCCCCAAGCCCTCACCTCCGCACCACGGGGG
>JAICKM010000752.1 GCA_025927935.1 Chloroflexia bacterium
CGCTGCTGGTGACGCCCAGCGGGCGCTACCTGCTGACCGATGTAATCGAGGCCGAGCGGTTGCGGGACGAAGAAGGCTTTGGCGCGGGCGGCTGGCAGGTGGTCGCCGAGCCGTGGCACGCGGGCGGCAAACGCCTGGCCGAACTGGCGGCGGGGCTGCGCGTGGGCGCCGATGGGCCGGGTCCCGGCCTGGTGGACCTGGCCGATGAGATCGCCCATCTCCGGTGGCCGCTGACCCCGGCGGAAGTGACCCGCTTCCGCGCGCTGGGCGCGGAAGCGGGCGCGGCCATCGGCGAGGCGGCGCGCGCCGTGCGCCCAGGCATGACCGAGTACGCCATCGCCGGGCTGCTGGCCGAGGCGACCTACCGGCACGGCGCGACGCCCATCGTCGCCCTGATCGCCGCCGACGAGCGGATGCTGACCCGCCGTCACCCGCTGCCGACGGACCGGCGCATGGAACGCGCGGCCATGCTGGTGCTTTGCGCGCGGCGCGCGGGCCTGATCGCCAGTGTGACGCGGCTCGTCCACGCCGGACCGGTGCCCGCCGAGATGCAGCGCGCCCTTCACGCCGTGGCTACCATCGACGCAACCGTGGTCCAGGCGACGCGGCCCGGCGTGCCCATCCGCGACATCTTCGGCACCCTGGTCGAGACCTACGCGGCCACCGGCTACCCTGGCGAGTGGCAGCGCCATCACCAGGGCGGCCCGGCAGGCTACGAGGCGCGCGAGTACATCGCCACGCCCGACTCGCCCGAAGTGGTCGCCGCCGTCCAGCCCTTCGCCTGGAACCCTAGCGTGCCCAGCGCCAAGTCCGAGGACACCTTTCTGATCAGCGAGGCGGGAGCCGAACTGCTGACTCCCACGCCCGGCTGGCCCCAGGTTCAGGTGGCCCTGAACGGCGCCACGATGGAGCGGCCCGACATCTTGCGGTTGGATTTGCAATAATCCGCCGGGATCCTGGGCCAGGCCGGTTTGAACCGGCCCCTACAATGCTCTCAGATGCTCTGGGCCAGGGGTAGGGGCCGGTTCAAACCGGCTTCTACCACGTGTGATGGACCGGCAAGTTGACAAACCCGGCCCCGGCACGGCATACTGAACCTTACTACCAGGACACCGTCTGCATTGACTAGCAAGGAAACCGCATGACCACTCAGCACTCAGCACTCAGCACTCAGCACTCGGACTACAGCGTGCCGTATGGGCGCGGCGAAATGCGCTTCCGGCTTCCGCCCGGCGTGTGCGGCACCGTCCTGGACCCGCCCACGTTGCCGCCCCTGGCCGATGTACCCGCGGCGGTGGCAGCGGCCCTGGCCGGTCCGCATGGTCCGCGCCTGCGCGATCTGCCCGCAGTGCGGCCGGGGGCCACGGCGGTCATCGTCGTCACCGACGCGACCCGCGCCTGCCCCGACCACCTGCTGGTGCCGCCGCTGCTGGACGAGTTGAACGCGGGCGGCATCCCCGATGCGGCGATTACGGTGCTGATCGGGCTAGGCATGCACCGGGCCAGCACGCCGCAGGAACGCGCGCAAAAGCTGGGACCGGCGGTGCTGGGCCGCGTGCGCGTCGTGGACCATGCGGCGGAGGACCCATCCGCCCTGGCTCACCTGGGCACGACCGAGGGCGCCTTGCCGGTGCCGGTGGTGGTGAACCGGCTGGTGGTGGAAGCGGACGTGGTGCTGGCGACCGGCATCGTGGAGCCGCACCAGTACGCGGGCTACTCCGGTGGCCGCAAGACAGTCGCCATCGGCGCGGCGGGCGCGCCGACCATCGCGGCCACGCACGGCCCGCGCTTCCTCGACCACCCCGGCACGCGCCTGGGCAACCTGGCGGGCAATCCCTTCCACGAGGCGGTGAGCGAGATCGCCCGGCGCGCCGGGCTGGCCTTCATCCTCAACGTGGTCTGCGACGGCGAGCAGCGGGTGGTGGCGGTGGAGGCGGGCGCCCCGGCGCCGGCGTTTGCCGCGCTGGCGGCCCTGGCCGGGCGCATCTACACGGTGGAGGTGCCGCACGCCTATGACCTGGCGATTGGCGGCGCCGGGTGGCCCAAGGATACCAATCTTTACCAGGCGTCGCGAGCGGCCTCATACCTGTTCTTCGCCCCGCGCCCGGTGGTGCGGCCCGGCGGCGCGTTCCTCATCCCCGCGCCGTGCGAGGAAGGGGCCGGGCAGGGTGTGGGCGAGCGCAACTTCTTCAAGGCCATGCGCGATGCGCCCTCCATCGACTGGATCCTGGATGACGCGCGCCGGAACGGCTATCCGCCCGGCCAGCAGCGCGCCTTTGTGCTGGCCCGCGTGCTGGCCGAGAACCCGATCATCATCGTCGGCGCTGAGCAACCTGAGGTGATCCGCCAGGCCCACCTGCGCACCGCGCCGACCATGGAGTCCGCCCTGGCGGATGCGATTGCCTTGCTCGACCCGCGCCCGGCCGATGCCCCGCCGCTGGAGGTGCTGATTGTGCCCCATGCGCTGCTCACGCTGCCGGTGGTTGCAGCGGGGGCGTAGCCTTCCCATCGCTGTCATGCTGAACGGAGTGAAGCATCTCGTCTTGTTGCCCCACGAGACGAGACTCTTCGCTGCGCTCAGAGTGACAAGCCTTTACACGAGACTCTTTGCTGCGCTCAGCATGACAAGAGGTCCGGTGGCCGGTGGAGTTTAGCGCAGGGCCTGGATATAGCCGATCAGGGATTGCAGGTCGCTGTCGGAGATATTGGCCGTGCTAAAGGAAGGCATATTGCGCTTGCCGTGGCGCACCGTGGTGGTGATCTTGTCGGGGGTCAGCCCGGCATTGACCAGGTTCTTGCCCACGCCCTGATGCCCGCCGGGGTGGCAGGTGTTGCAATATTGCAAAAAGACCTTCTGCCCGGCCTGTAGCTCCGGCGGCACCGCGGTGGGCGTCGGGCCTGCCGGTTGGGTCTCGCCGCAGCCCGTCACGATGCCGAAAGTGGCCGCCGCCAGCAGCAGTCCGGCGACTATAGGCCGCCACCCGGGGCGCATCCCCCGGCTCGCCATCTCTTCCTGTCCCATCGGTATACCTGCCTCACACAAACAGTGGTCAGCATCCAGCGCGGGCTAAATGCTGACCACTGACCACCGACCACTCGTCCGGCGGAGAGGCAGGGATTCGAACCCTGGGGACTCACGTCCAGTTGTTTTCAAGACAACCGCAATAGGCCACTCTGCCACCTCTCCCTGCGCCCTATTCTACCTGCTTTGGCCCGGTGGGTCAAGCTGCCCCGCGGATGGATCCGCGCCGTGTTCGCCGCTCAGGGAGGCCGGGCTGTCAGCGGCCAGGTCGTTGGAAAACACGCCCAGCCCCTGGGTCACCAGCAGTAGGACTATCCCCAGCGCCACGGCCCCCGCGCTGGCGACGAAGACGGCCTGCGGGCCGATCGCGTCGAAAAGGGTGCCGCCCACCAGCCCGGCCAGCAACGGCGCCAG
>JAICKM010000248.1 GCA_025927935.1 Chloroflexia bacterium
CCCAGCAGAAGCCCGGTCGCGCCCGGCCTAGCCGTCCGCGCCGCGGACATCGCGCATCAGCAGCGCGACGGTGTAGCCCTGCGCAGCAGCCACCTGGAGCGTGGCGTCGATAAAAACGCCTAGCCCCGCATCGCGGGCGCCGGCGCCGCGGATCTCGACCAGTGCGTCCATATTCTGGAACGGCGCGTAGATCACGCGCACCGCCAGGGCGGGACATTCCGCCTGGATGGTCTGCCGCAGATCGGTCATTAGCCCATGGAGCGCGACCGGCGGCGCGCTCTCCGCCCACTGGATCATCTGTCCCGGTCCCTTCTTACTACTGCTCCCGGCTCCTGCATGTCTTCCTCTCTATAGTGATATCGCATTCTTCTCGAATAGGTATCGAATACCGGATCGCGGCGGCGTGGCGGACGCGACACTTCGGCGGACACGCCGTCCGCGCGAGACGCGGGGCGATCCGGCCTTGCCACTTGCGGGGGGGCTTGCTATACTGAATCCGACTGCTCAGCAGGAGCCTTGAAGGAGCCTCTATCATGTTCTGGATCAATCGCAGCCGGTTGGTGCTGCCCCAGGTGAGCGCGCCGGACGGCGGGGCGTCGCCTGGTTACAGCGCGGAAGCGGGCTATGAGTTGGCCGTGGTCGATTGCGCGGCGCAACCCTTTACCGAACTGGTGTTGTCGTGGAACGCCGAGACCCCGCCAGACACGACCATCCGCGTGGAAGCCCGCCTGCACGTCAGCGCGGTCGACGATCAGCCCGAAGCGGGCGGCTGGTCGGCCTGGCGCGGCCTGGGGCATTGGGGTGCGGCGAGCGCGGATGAGACGCCCCTGCCGCGCAGCGGCGAGTCCCCCGCGCCCGAAGACCCGGCGGTCGAGGTCGCGGTCGATACGCTGCGCGTCGCCAAAGGCTATGAAGCCACGGCGTTCCAGGCGCGCGTGACCCTATATGGCGGCGCGGCCAGCCCGGCAGTGTACCTGCTGGCGGCCAGCACGGCGCACCGCCGGCAGCCGCCTGTCAGCGCGGAAGCCGACCCGCCGCTGGGCCGGCCCGTGGCACTGCCGGTCCCGGCCCGCTCGCAACTGGTCGAGCGCGAGGAGATCGCCCACGAGATTTGCAGCCCCACCTCGGTCAGCATGGTCTTGCAGTTCTACGGCATCGACCGGCCTACCGAGGAAGTCGCGCAGGGCGTGTACGACCACGGCGCGGAGATCTACGGCAACTGGCCGTTCAACACGGCCTATGCCGCGCGCCACGGCTTGCAGGCGGTGGTCCGCCATTTTGGGACGCTGGGTGAGGTGGAGCGCGAACTGCACAAGGGCCACCCGGTGATCATCAGCGTCGCCTTTGAGCCGGGCGAACTACCCGAAGCGCCCATCCCGCGCACCAACGGCCACCTGCTTGTGGTCACGGGCGTCGATGCGGCGGGCGATTTCCTGGTGAACGACCCGGCGGCGCACCCGCACAAAGGCCAGGCGATCAGCCGCACCTATGGGCGCGAAAACCTGCGCCGGGTCTTCCTGGGCCACGGCGGGGTCGGTTATGTGTTAGAGCCGCTGCCACCCATAGCGGACCCGCGCGAGGTGGTGCTCGCATGAATCGTCTGTCGCGTCCCCTTTTGCTGACCCAAATCCTGCTGCTGAGCGTGCTGGCCCTCGGCGGGCTGCTGGCGGCCTGCGATGTGCCCAAACCGCCCGCCGAAGCGTTGACCCCCGTCGTCGGCTCGGCCACGCGCACGCCCAAGGTGATCGATCCCAATGTGCCCACGGCTACGCCCGCGCCCATGACCCTGCCCGCCACCGGGCGGCTCTGGTTCTTGCGCGGCGGCGTCCTCTGGACGGCGGCCCCCGACGGCAGCGGCGCCAAGGCCATGTCGAAGAACAAGGCCACCTCCCCGCCCGTGCCCAACGGCGCCGGTACCAAAGTGGCCTATCTGAGCGAGCGCAAGCTGATCCTGCTCGACGTGGCGAGCGGGCAGGAGACCACGCTGATCGAAGCCGATATGTCGCCGGTGCAGCGGCCGTCCTGGTCGCCCGACGACAAGCAAATCGCCTACTTCACGGAAGATGCCGGCCAGTACGGCAGCGAGATCGTCTGGGCCATTCCGGCGGCCGGGGGACCGCCGCAGCGCGTGACCGAGCTGGCCGACGGCGGCTATCGCAGCGGGCCGACCTTCGAGCACGTGGCATCCTGGGCCGGCGACGGTCGTCGCCTCGCGGTCAGCGGGCCGATGGGGCCGATCCATATCCTGCCGCTGGACCAGACGGCGGGCGATCCCAAGGTCGTGCACGGCGGCGAGCCGACCTGGTCGACGGACAACCGCACGATGCTCTATACCGAGACCTTGAACGGCGCTCTGGCCCTGCAAGATGCGGTCACGGACGACTTCCAGCCGTATATCAACGAGAAGCGCCTGGACGGCACGCGTCTGGGCGAGTACGCGCAGGCGCCCTACCCGCGCTTTAACGCCGATGCCTCGCTGATTCTCTACCGCGCCAAGGGCGGCGACGGCGCGCCCGCCGTGGCGATCCGCGCCCGCGCCGACGGCTCCGAGCAACTGTTCTTGCCGGGCAACAACGCGAGTTGGGCGCCCGACGGCCAGTGGCTGGTCTACGAGACGGGCACCCTGGTCGCAGCGGACCTCGGCCAGAACTGGCAGCCGCAGGGCCTGGCCCGCGTCCGCGCCGACGGCAGCGGCCAGACCGACATTCTCGCCGACGCCTCCTGGCCCGCCTGGAGCAAGTGAGTGCTGAGTGCGGAGTGCTGAGTGCTGAGTGACGACGAGAGACGAGTGCTCAGTGGTCGGTGGTGTGCCTGCGGCACCGCTACGCGATCAGTACGACGAGTGATAGAGAATCGGTCGGATAAGGTGCCGCATCTAGACAGGCACAATGCGGAATGTATGCTGAAGGAGACCGAGCAGATGCGAGACCGGAAGCGGATCTGGGTGGCCCCGCGGACGCCGTGGGTGGCGACCTTCTCGATTGTGGGCCATGACCCGCGCAACGGCGACCTGGGCATTGCCGTCCAGTCGAAGTTCCTGGCCGTAGGCGCCGTGGTGCCCTGGGCGCGTGCCGGGGTCGGGGCGGTGGCGACCCAGTCCTGGGCCAATACGACCTATGGCCCGGCGGCGCTCGATCTGCTGGCTGCGGGCCAGGAGCCGCAGCAGGTAATCGACACGCTGGTCGCCACCGACGAGGGGCACACCCAGCGCCAGGTGGGCGTGGTCGACGCCCTGGGCCGGGCGGCCACGTTTACCGGCAGCGAGTGCTTCGCCTGGGCCGGGGGCCGCACGGGGCCCCACTTTGCCGCGCAGGGCAACATCCTGGTCAGCCAGGAGACAGTGGACGCGATGGCCGAGACTTTCCTGGAGCAGCAGATGACCGGCGCGGGGGAGCTATCGGATCACCTGGTGGCCGCGCTCGCCGCCGGGCAGGCGGCGGGCGGCGACAGCCGGGGCATGCAGTCGGCAGCCCTGCTGGTGGTGCGCGCGGCAGGCGGCTACGCGGGCTTCAACGACCGCTACATCGATCTGCGCGTGGACGACCATCCCTACCCCATCGCCGAACTCCGCCGCATCCTGGATCTGCACCAGCTTTACTTCCTGCCGACCGACCCGGCCACCCTGCTGCCGCTGAGCGGAGTCACGCTGGACGAGGTGCGCCTATTGCTGCACGAGGGCGGTTATCTGCCCCTGGTGCCCCCGGACGAGACCTACGACCCCGTAACCCAGGAAGCCTTTAGCGCCTTCGTCCACCGGGAGAACCTGGAAGACCGGCTCCAGGAGGATGCGCGCATCGACCCGGTGGTGCTGCGCTACCTGCGTACCCACGTCGAGCAGATCGCCGGCGCCCGCAGCACCCAAGCGGAGCCGCCCCACTTGCACATCGTCCGGCCCAGCGAGCGCCCCGGCAGCCACGCGCCCGAAGTGGAGTAGGCGCCGGCCATGTGCGCCGGCTAACCCATGGAAAGGCCGGTCTTCCGGTCGCGCGCCGAATACGCTGGGCGCTTCACCGACGCCGCCTACTGGCGCCCGTATGTCGAGGCCGTTTGCGCCCGCCATGGTCTGGGGCCAGGCGGCGAGATTCGCGCGGGCTTGCCGGGGACGAACGCCGTCTTCCTGGTCGATGGTCGCTACGCGGTCAAGCTCTACACCGACCTGTTCGGCGGCGCAACCAGCTACCCGGCGGAGCGCGATCTCTACGGCTGGTTTGCCGGGCATCCCGGTCTGCCGGTGCCCGCGCTCGTCGCGCAGGGCGATCTGTTCCCGGCGGGTGGCTGGCCCTGGCCCTACATCGTGACCACGGTGGTGCCGGGCAGCAGTTACGGCGAAGCAGCGGCCGGCGTGGCGTATGCGGACAAACTGGCGCTCGCCGCGTTCCTCGGCGGTGTGTGCCGCACGTTGCACGGCATCCGCTGGCCCGGCACGCCCGCCCTCCCCGCGCGCTGGGAGCCGTTTTTCGCCTTTCTTGCCGCCCGCCGCGGCGCCTGTGTGGCCGATCACCGCGCCTGGGGCACCCTACCCGCCCGGCTGATCGCCGGGATTGACGCCTATTTACCGCCCCTCGCCGATCTGGTCGATACGAACGGCCCGCCCTGCCTGCTCCACGCCGATCTGAACGCGGACCACGTTCTGGGCGGCTTCCGCGATGGGCACTGGCGACCGACCGGCATCATCGACTTCGGCGACGCCCGCGTGGGCGACCTGACCTACGAGCTACCCGCCCTGCACCTGGGCCTGTTCCACGCCGACAAGCAACTGCTGCGCGCCTGGCTCGCCGCTTATGGGCAAGTCGCGGCCTGGGACGACCGCTGGATCCGCCGCGCCATGAGCATGAGCCTGCTCCATCAGTTCGATGTGCTGGTGGACGTGTTCCGCAACTTGCCGGCCGCCCATGAAGTCGGGAACCTGAGGGAACTGGCAACGTTGCTCTGGGATCTTGATGCGCCCGGCATGGCGGGTGCCGGGCCGCGCCCGGTGTAAGCGCGAACCCCGTTGCCCGGCGGCACCCGATATGCTATGATAGTGGTAAATGGCCTGATCTATGGTGTTATGCGGCTACCCTACAGGAGGTTTCCCGATGCAATTGAACCTGAACGATGCCGACTTAGAAGCGCTCAAAATCGCCATCGACTCGTACTACTCGAGCCTCCGCGAGGAAATCTACCATACCGAAGATTACGATGTGCGGCAGACCCTCAAAGGGATCGAGGCATCGCTGGAACGAGTCCGCGATCAGTTGGAGCCGGGCTGGCTGACCCGCTCCGGGGCGGGGCGCGATACTGCCCCCACCGGGCCGGGCGTTCCGCCCCCGGCCGGGGCGGCGCCTACCGCGCCTCCAGCGACCTGATTCCGGGCTATCGTCATGTGGTGGGCACGCTGCCGCCCGCCGCGCTTCACTCAGGAGCGCGCGACCGGGCGAGAGCGCAGCCCATCACACCAGATCGCCGTCGGCGGGCGACCCGCACTATTAGTTGATCCTTCAGTATTGTCCAGCATAGCCACCTCCCTTTCCTCATCTGCGGCTACCGTAAAGGGCAGCCGGTCCTCCCGGCGGCGCCGGCGCTGCCGCCACCGGAGGTCCCACAGAGACTAACAGGCTTCGTTGCCGTAGCCCCAGTCCTCATCATCTGCTGCCCGCACCACGGGCGCATCGTCGTCCGGCGCGGGGCGTAGCGCATGGCAATTGCCCGCGACGCCCGACCAGTCATCGGCCTCCGCGACAGCGGGCAGCGGCCAGGCCGGCCCATCCAGCAGCATGACATCCTGCTCGACAGGTTGCGATCCGTAAGGAGCCATCGGTATCCCTCCTTGATTTGATGATCCGGCCGCGGTCCGGCCGGTGGCGGTGGCGCACGGCAACAAAAAACCTCGCCCCCAGCAATGGGGCGAGGTTGTCACTCGCGGTTCCACCCAAGTTCAGCGTCCCCCGCTTGTCCTGCGGCAATAGCGGGCGCGGACGCTCTCAACAGGCCGATAACGGGGCTGGCCGGGCACCTATACTTGCCCTGCGGCTTTCCAGGCGCCTGCTCCGAGGGGGTATTCACGCGGGCGAACAGCGAACAAGACTCCCAGTCGATGGCCCTGTCTCTCTGGCGCGGCGCCGGCGTTACTCGTCCTCTTCAACGCGGTTAGGATATGGCGGCACATAAACTGTGCCGTGGTTTCAGCATACCACCATGCGCGCGGCCTGTCAAGCGTTGCCGGGTCCCCGGTATTCTAGTATAATGGTACCGCGCCGCGACGGGCGGGACGCCCAACATTAATGCGGACTAGAGGAGCACCCGACTGTCTTGGCCGAAGCAATTACCAATCCTGTAACCGAACGTACCCCCCGCAGCGAGATCCGCGCCGGGGCGGTCAGCCGGGCCGTGCGCGTGCGCGTCGGCCCGCTGCTGCTGGCCGTGCTGGTTGCCGGCATGAGCGACATGGCCCTCGAAATGACGGCCTCGCGCCTGCTCGCACCCCGGTTCGGCAGTTCCCTGTTCATCTGGGCCGAGTTGATCGGCCTGGTCATGATTTACCTGACCGCCGGCTACACCCTCGGCGGGCGCCTGGCCGACCGCTACCCCTCGCCCACGCTGCTCTACGGCATGATCGCCGCCGCCGCGGTCTGGATCGGCCTGCTGCCGTTGGTGGCCGTGCCCGTCCTCGACTGGGCCTCGAACTTCCCCGACCCCATCACCGGCACGACCTACGGCGCCATCGTGGGCATCGTGCTGCTGTTCCTGGTGCCGGTGACGTTGCTGGGCGCCGTGTCGCCGTTCGCCATCCGGTTGCGGATGCGTGAGGTGGACGCCTCCGGCAATACCGCCGGGTCGATCTACGCCTTGTCCACCCTGGGCAGCATCCTGGGCACCTTTGTGCCGGTCTTCTTGCTCCTGCCCTACCTGGGCATCGCGCAAACGCTGTTCGTGACCGCCGCCGTGCTGGTGCTCGCCGCCGGGGCGGGCCTGCTGAGCGCGCGGCGGGGTACGCTGGTGCCGGAGCAGGCGCCACCGGCTGCCGGGCCGCCCGCCGCGCAACGCGCCGCTGCACCGGCACGGGCCGTGCGCGCAGCCGAGGCGCAGACCGGCGGTGTGTGGGTCCTGTCTGCCGTGGTCTTCGTAGGCGGCATGGTGACGATGGGGCTGGAAATGACCGCCTCGCAGTTGCTGCGGCCCTACTTCGGTAGCTCGCTCTTCACCTGGGCCAACCTGATCGGCCTGGTCATGATCTATCTGACGGTGGGCTACTACCTGGGCGGGCGCCTGGCCGACCGCTACCCGCGCACCGGCGTGCTCTACGGTTTAGTGACCGCAGCGGGCATCGCCGCCGCCGTGATCCCGCTGCTGGCCCGCCCCATCCTCACCTGGTCGCTGGAAGGCTTCGCCGAGGTCTCGGTCAGCATCACCTATGGCTCGCTGGCTGGGGTCATCGCGCTGTTCGCCATCCCGATGATCTTGCTGGGCTGCATCTCGCCGTTCGCCATCCGCCTGCGCATGAGCCAGGTGGACGCCGCGGGCGAGACGGCGGGATCGGTCTACGCCCTGTCCACGCTGGGCAGTATCCTGGGCACGCTGGTCCCGGTCTTTTTGCTGCTACCCACCATCGGCAGTGCGCGCACGCTGTACCTGGGCGCGGGCGCCCTGCTGATCGTCGCCACGCTGGGCCTGCTGGTGACGCGGCGGGCGGGGGCGCGCGTCCTCGCCGTCGCCGTGCTGGCGGTGGTTGCCCTCTACCTGCTGCCGCCGAGCGGTCTGATCAAGCCGCCGCCCTACGGCAAACTGCTGGCCGAGCAGGAGTCGGTCTATAACTACATCCAGGTTGTGCAGCAAACGAACGGCGATATTCACCTGGTGCTCAACGAGGGCCACGCCATCCATAGCGTCTATCGCGCCGACCAGCAGCACCCGCTGACCGGCGGTCCCTGGGACTACTGGTTAGTCGCGCCCTATGTCAACCCCAATATGCGGCCCGACGACGTGCATAACATGCTCATGCTTGGTTCGGCGGCGGGCACGGCGGCGGGCCTGTTCACGGATGTCTACGGCCCCAAGCCGGTCGACAACGTGGAAATCGACCCGGCGGTGGTCGAGATGGGCCGCCAGTATTTCCACCTGGACGAGCCGAACGTCAACAACATTATCCAGGACGCGCGGGCCTATCTGCGCACCACCGACAAGAAGTACACGATCATCGGCATCGACGCCTACCGCCAGCCGTACATCCCGTTCCATCTGACCACGCGCGAGTTCTTCGAGGAAGTGCGCGATAAGTTGGAGCCGAACGGTGTGGTCATGATCAACGCGGGCCGCACGGCCACCGACTATCGCCTGGTTGATGCGATTGCCGCGACGATGCGCACGGTCTATCCCCACGTCTATACTATCGACGTGGCGGGCACCGGCAACACCATGATCATCGGCAGTATGCAGGACGACGGCGTGGCCCATTTCCAGGCCAATGCCGCCGCCATCCACCAGCCGCTGCTCCAACAGGTCTTCGCGCTCTCGTTGGATCCGAAAATTGGGAAGATGCGTGAGTTCACGCCCGCCGATGCCGCCGGGCACCCCGTCTTCACCGACGACCGTGCCCCCGTTGAAGAAGTGATCGATCAGCTCATTTTGAGCTACGTCACGGGTCAGTAAAAGGAGCCAGAGCCATGAACCTGAAGCTGCGCCGCAGTGCTCGCACGCCGCACTCTGAGGAGATCTCGATCTTCGACGCCGATGTCAAGGACGAAAACGAGGAGCCGATGAACATCGGCAAGCTCGACGTGCATTATGTAGAAGACCAGATCGTCGGCACGCTGCTGGTCTGGGCTGAATACGCCGGCCGCCTGAACGCCGATCAGCGCACCGACCTCATCGACGAGATCCTGGACGAGGTCAGTGAGCCGCTGGGCGTGTCGGCGGAGTACGGGATCGAG
>JAICKM010000599.1 GCA_025927935.1 Chloroflexia bacterium
GCCTTCGCCGTGCGGCGCCTGGGCGGCACGCTCACGCGCGACACCGACCCCGCCGTGCAAGACCTGCGCTTCGTGCCGCTGACCGAACTCGACCAGTACCTGCCCCACCCCAGCCTCGGTGCCCCCATCCGCTACTGGCTCACCCACCCGCAGGAGTCCGCGCGTTACTGGTTCTTCCCGGAGTACACAGCGGAGTAACTAGTCTTTCCCGTGATACTTGTCACTCTGAGCGGAGCGAAGAGTCTCGTCCTGTACCCACATGAGACGAGATTCTTCGCTCCGCTCAGAATGACAATTAAGACTGGAAGTGCTTGTAAGCGGCGCGGGCAGCTAGCGTTGGCCCGTGGCGGGCACGCGGCCCAGCACCTGGTAGACCAGGCCGACGCGCGCCAGGATGTACCGCTGCCGTACCGGCGCGGGCGGATCGGGACCGGCGAAGCCGCCCACGTAGACCGGGATCCCGGCGTCCAAGTCCTTGCCGATGGCTTGGTGCCAGTTCATCGGATCGCCCGATTCGACATCCAGGTCCAGGCGGCGATGCTCGATGTACCGATAATAGCGCAGGACGCAGATCGACTCCCAGTCCACGTAGACATGCGCCCCGGTTTCGGCCTGGGCCAGCGTTTGCAGCGCGAGGTCGCGGATGCGCGTATCCTTGCTGAGGTCCTGCTGGGCATAGCGCCCGGCGGCCACCCAGGGGGCGAGGAACAGCCCGACCACGATCAGGGCCAGCAGCGTGGCCGTACCCAGCGCCAGCCGCGGCAGCGGGCGCGACAGCCGCGCCGCCAGGGCCAGCGGCCAGGCCCCCGCCACGGCCATGAAGATGCCCCAGAAGATGTAGGTGGGGATCAGGTAGATGTGGCCGATGATGCCGTAGTTGACGGCAAAGACGAAGTTGCCCAGCCAGAGCAGCGCCAGGCCGCAGCCAAACGGGCGCGTACGCCGGTCGATCAACAGGCGGGCCAGCCCGGCCAGGCCCAGGGCCACGCCTAGCGGCCCGAATTGCAGCCCCAACTGATCCAGGCCGAAGCCCACCCGCGCAAGCTGGCTGTCGAGGGTCAGCGGGTAGGCGAAGATCTGGCCGCCGAAGGGGGCGCCGCGCGCCAGGTAAAGCACGTCGGCCCAGGTCTGCGGATTGCCCCAGTAGTAGGTATAGCCGAACACGAAGCGGTAGGCGAACAGCAAGTACGGCGTCAATCCCAGGGCGAACATGCCTGCCCCACCCAACCAGCGCAGCAGGCGCCGCCGCCCCGGCGCCTGATCGCGCCGGCGCCATTCGGCGAGCAGCAGGAGCAGGGCGTAGCCGGGCAGCAGGGTGATCGTGGTGCCGTGGTGGGCGAAGGACAGGCCGATCAGCAGCAGCGCGGCGAAGAAGGCTGGGCGAGCGCCGCGCGCCCACCAGATCAGCAGCGCCGTCACACACCCGGTCACTAACAGCGCGTTGAGGGCATAGGAGCGGGCCACCACCGCTTGCGCCCAGACGGTCCCCGCGACGGCGAAGAGCAGCGCCCCGGCCAGCGCGGTCAGCGCCATCCCCACCGCCAGGAAGCGCGGCTCCGCGGGTGCATCCGGGTCATGTGGCGGGCGCAGCAGATCCAGCAGGCGCCAGGCCAGGAAGGCGGTCAGCGCCACGGCCCCGGCCATATACACGGCGGAACTGAGGTTGATGCGGTAGGCCACGTCGCGCAGCGGGACCATGCTCCAGAGCTTGCCCAACAACGTGTAGAGCGGATAGCCGGTGGGGTGTGGGATGCCGAGGATGGCCCCGGTGAACTGGAACTCGCCCATGTCGCCGACCAGCACGCCGGGCGCCAGGGTGCGCACATAGAGGCCCAACGCGGCCACCCCGGCCACCAGCGCCGCGGCGATGCCCAGGCGCCGGCTGCGCGCATTGCCCCCCGGCTCACTTTGTGATATAGTGGCGCTAATCTTCGGCGGGGAGGCAGTCCCAGTGCGGATCGGTATCGTCTCAGACATCCATGCAAACCTGGCAGCGTTTGAAGTCGTGTTGGGCGCTCTGCGCCAGGCGGGCGCCACCGAGCGGCTCTGGTGCATCGGCGACATGGTGGGCTACGGCCCCCACCCGAACGAGTGCCTCGACCTGTTGCGCAGCTACGATCATATCTGTGTGCCCGGCAACCACGATTTCGGCCTGCTCGGCAAGACGAGCATCGAGAACTTTAATGCCGATGCCCGCTTCGCGCTGGAGTGGACGGAAAGCGTGATCACGCCGGAGAACCGGGCCTATCTCGAGGCCCTGCCCCTGCGCTGGCTGCCGGAGGAGACCAATTTCACCGTGGTCCATGCCAGCCCACGCGATCCCATCTGGGAGTATCTGCTCGACACGCAAGCGGCGCATGAGTGCTTTCCCTACTTCGACACCCGGTACTGCCTCGTCGGGCACACCCACGTGCCGGTCGTCTTTCGCCAGGTCGAAGAGGGCGGGCCGGTCAAGCTGGCCCAGCCGGAGGACGGCGAGAGCGTCCGTCTGGCAGACGCCCGCCTGATCATGAACCCCGGCAGCGTGGGCCAGCCCCGCGACGGCAATCCCCAGGCGGCCTACGCCATCCTCGATCTGGACCAAGGGACGCTGGAGTTCCGGCGCATCGACTACCCCATCGCGGTGACGCAGGACGCCATGCGCAAGCTGAACTTCCCGCGCCGCCTGATCTCCCGCCTCGATTACGGCTTCTAATCACCATTCGTCACTCTTCGCTGCGCTCAGAGTCTCGTCTCGTTTCTCGCAGACCGAGATGCTTCACTGCGTTCAGCATGACACAAATTCGGTCAGACGATTAGCCGAGTTGCGAAACCCAGATCACTTCCTTGGCCTGCGTATGGCAGTCCTCCCCGGCGGCGGCACGGCGGATGGTATCGGCCACCTCCGCGGTCCATTCGGCGGCGATCACCGGGCAGCCGAGCGTGTCCTGGAAGCGCGGGAAGGTCCATTCGTCCAACGTGCGCACGCCCGCGAAGTCGAACATACGGCGCGGCAGGAAGATCAGGTCCGCCGGGCGCGCACCGCCGCGCGCGACCCCATACGCCTCCAGCACCGCCACCACGTCGCGCCCGAAGAGCAGCCCGGAGCAGTTCACCTGCGCGCCGAGGCTCTTGTTCTCCACGTCGAGCACTTCCACTTCCAGATTGCCCACCGCGTTGAACGGCGCGAACGCCTCGCGCAACGACTCGGCGGCCATCCGCCCCGTGACGACGACCGCGCGCACCGGGCGATCCAGTGCAGCGGGCAGGTGGCGCGCGGTGCGCTTCGCCTCGTCCAGCGTCTTGCGCACCATGCCCACGCCGTTCTCGTACTGCTCGAAGCCGTCATACAGCCGGGCCGCCGGGATGGGCACGCCCGACTGCAAATAGAACTCGTCGGAGGCATAGACGAAATTGACGCCCAGCTTCTTGCGGTACTCCTTCTGGAGTTGGGCGATATGGGCCAGCGTGGCCCTGGCCTCGTCTTCGCGGTAGGAGCGCAACGCCGGGTCGAGGATCTTGCGCCGCTGGCTGGTCAGCCCCACCGGTACTGCGCTCACCGAGCGCACGTCCGGGTAGAGCGCGGCCAGGTCGCGCACGCTCTGCTCCAGCGCCGGGCCGTCGTTGACGCCAGGGCACAAGACCAGTTGCGTGTGTGACTGGATGCCATGCGCGGCCATGCGCTGCAACTGCGGGATGATCTCCGGAGCGCGCGGGTTGCCTAGCATACGGCGCCGCAACGCCGGCTCCGTGGCATGCACCGAGACATACAGCGGGGTCAGCCGCTCCTCGAAGATGCGTTCCCAATCGCTCTCGCGCAGGTTGGTCAGGGTAATGAAGCCGCCATACATGAAGCTGTAGCGGTAGTCGTCGTCCTTGATATCGAGGCTGGGCCGCAGGTCGGGGGCGTTCTGATCGACGAAGCAGAAGGGGCAGTGGTTGTTGCACCGTTTGATGCCGTCAAATGTCGGGTCGAAGAAAACCAGCCCCAGGTCCGCGTCCTCGTCCTTACGCACGGCCAACGCGACCGGCTGCCCGTCGCGCAACATGTCGAGCACCAGCGACTCGCCGACCTGGTAGAACTGATAGCCCACCACATCCTTGATCGTGTGCCCGTTGATCGCCATCAACTTATCGCCCGGCTGCACCCCCGCCGACGCGGCGGGGCTGTGCGGCTCGACGGCTTCGATTCGCCCCTGCGATTTATACTGCG
The DNA here is from genome assembly GCA_025927935.1 of Chloroflexia bacterium. Next base: position 4,193 of record JAICKM010000599.1, read on the forward strand.
CCATAACTCTCCCATTTGTGGATCAGGCCGTCGCGCCCATTGGTAACGCGCTCCGCTGACCCCTGCCGATTACCGATACAAAACCTATCCGCGATCCAGGCCCAGTTTCTTGACCACCGTCGCGTACTTGCTCGATACGTGAATCAGGGCCGAACTTAGCTGGCCGCGCACCTGCCCCTGGCGCACGGCGGCCAGGAACTCGGCGGCGGTCACGAACGGCGGCACTTCGACATACGCCTGGCCCACTTCCATCAGCGTGTGCGCGTCGGAGCCGGCGCCCATCGGCAAGCCGTGTTCGCGGGCAAAGGCCAGCGC
>JAICKM010000490.1 GCA_025927935.1 Chloroflexia bacterium
GCGCGCTATCGCGTGGGCGTCGAATGGAACCGGGCCGTGCCCATGCCCGACGGCGTGGCGCTGTATGCCGACCACTACTATCCCCGCGCGCCCGGCCCCTTCCCGACGATCCTGGTGCGCTCGCCCTACGGGCGCGGGTGGGACATGCCGTACCCCTTCGGCCTGGGCATGATGCAGGTACCCCGCTTCCTGGCGGCGCGGGGCTACCATGTCGTCTTCCAGACGGCGCGGGGTTGCTTCGACTCCGGTGGCGTCTTCCCTTTCCTGGTCAACGAGGAGGCCGACGGGCGGGCCACCGCGGAATGGATCGCCGCGCAGCCGTGGTTCAACGGGGCGCTGGGCATGTGGGGCGCGAGCTACTGGGGCTACGTGCAGTGGGCGCTGGCGGCAGATGCGCCGCCCTATCTCAAGGCGCTGGCGCCCAGCCTGAGCGGATCGCAGATGGGCACGCTCATCTTCCCCGACGGCGCCCCGGCGTTCGACCTGATCGTGCGCTGGATCCGCTTCACGGAACTGCTGCAACACGCCGGGCACTGGGGCGGCCTGGGCCTGATCCCGCGCCTGGCGCCCTGGACGCAGCAGCGCGTGCTCGGCCCGGTGTTTCGCGCGCTGCCGATCAGCCAGGCCGTCGAGCGCGCGCTGGGCTATCGCGTCGAGTATTACCGCGAGGCTATCGAGCACCCCTCGCTGGACCGGCCCTACTGGCAGGCGCGCGACCACAGCGCCACCGTGCCCCTGGTGACGGCGCCAGTGAACCTGATCGGCGGGTGGTATGACATCTTTCTGCGCGAGACGCTGGCCGACTATGCGGCCCTGGTCGCCGCGGGGCGCGGGCCGCACCTCACCATCGGCCCCTGGACGCACACCGACGGCGAGGTGATGTTGACCAGCCTGCGCGAGGGCCTGCGCTGGTTCGCGGCGCACTTGCAGGGCGACCCGGCGGCGCTGCGGGCGCACCCGGTGCGCCTGTATGTCATGGGCGGGGGCGGGTGGCGCGACCTGGACGCCTGGCCGCCGCCCGCCCGGCCCACGCGCCTGCATTTGCACGCGGGCGGGCGCCTGGCCGCGACGCCGCCGCCGGAGGACGCGCCGCCCGATCACTACCGCTACGATCCTGCGGACCCCACGCCCAACATCGGCGGGCCGCTCATCTTTCCCCCCGCCGGGGCGCAAGACCAGCGCCCGCTCGAAGCCCGGCCCGACGTGCTCTGCTACACGACCGATCGGCTGCCCGCCGATCTGGAAGTCATCGGCCCGGTGCGGCTGGAACTCTACGTGCGCTCCAGCCGCGCGCACACCGACTTTGTCGGGCGGCTCTGCGACGTGGCGCCCAATGGCCGCTCGGTCAACATCTGCGAGGGCCTGACCCGCCTGGAACCCGGCTGCGGCACGCCGCACCCCGACGGCAGCCTGCACATCACCGTGGACCTCTACCCCACCGCGCACTGCTTCCGCCAGGGCCACCGCCTCCGCCTGCACGTCGCCAGCGGCGGCCACCCGCGCTGGGCGCGCAACCTGGGGACGGGGGAGCCGCTCGCCACAGGCACACACATGCTCGCCGCCGACCAGACCGTCTACCACGACTCCGCCCACCCAGCGGCCCTGGTGCTGCCGGTGACGGCGGGCGTCTAATTAGCGCGTTATGCCTGAATTGTCATTCTGAGCAGAGCGAAGAATCTCGTCTCGTGCGGGTTCGCGATGAGACTCTTCGCTGCGCTCAGCGTGACACGGATCACGCTAAGATTACTAATATTAGCTTCATTTTTTCGCATTCTGCGTTCCTTCCCGGTGAATTAACCCCTGGCTTCCCCTATGCTGCTCTTGCATTTTACGTCGTAATACGATATGATAGCCGATGGGTTCTTTTTCGCGGCTATTTTATACTTTGTTATATGAGGGGGAAATACGGTGCGTAGTGGGTACGCGGAATGGCCGCGGCAAGTGGCCGCGGCCTGGGGCCGCCTGGGCGGCGGCGAGGGAACGGAGAAGCTGGGCGATTTTCAGGCCACGCCCCGGCTGTTGTTGATTTCGGCGATGGCAATCGGCGTGGGCGTGCTCAGTTCCGTGGTGGCGCTCATCCTGTTGCGGCTGATCGGCCTGTTCACGAATCTGTTCTTTTTTGGGCGGTTTTCGACGGATCTGGTGTCGCCCGCGGGCAACCAATTGGGGCTGTGGGTGCTGGCGGTCCCGGCGCTGGGCGCGCTGGTCATCGGTGTCATGGCGCGCTATGGCTCGGAGCGCATCCGCGGCCACGGCATCCCGGAGGCCATCGAGTCGATCCTGATCAACGGCAGCCGGGTGGAGCCGCGCGTGGCCTTCCTCAAGCCCATCGCCTCGGCCATCTCCATCGGATCGGGCGGGCCGTTCGGCGCGGAGGGGCCGATCATCATGACGGGCGGCGCGTTCGGCTCTATGATCGCCCAGTTCTTCCACCTGACCAGCGCCGAGCGCAAGACGCTGCTGGTGGCCGGGGCGGCGGGCGGCATGTCGGCCACGTTCGCTTCGCCCGTGGCGGCCATCCTGCTGGCCGTGGAGTTGTTGCTGTTCGAGTGGAAGCCGCGCAGCGTCATCCCGGTGGCGCTGGCGAGCGCGACGGCGGCCATGATGCGCCGCTACCTGATCGGCTTCGGGCCGATCTTCCCCACGCCGCCGCATGCCGAGTTCATCGGGCCGGAGGGGCTGCTGAGTTGCGTGCTGGTGGGCCTGGCGGCGGGCGCGCTCTCGGCCCTGCTGACGATCATGGTCTACGCAGCGGAGGACGCCTTTCATCGCCTGCCCATCCACTGGATGTGGTGGCCGGCCATCGGCGGGCTGGTGGTGGGCGCGGGCGGCCTGATCTTCCCGCAGGCGCTCGGCGTGGGCTATGACACCATCGGCGCGCTGTTACAGGGCAGCGTGCCGGAGCAGATCATCCTGGGCGTGCTGCTGGTCAAGTCGATCATCTGGGCCGTGTCACTGGGATCGGGCACGTCGGGCGGCGTCCTGGCTCCGCTGCTGATGATGGGCGGCGCGCTGGGCGGCCTGGAGGCCATGGTGCTGCCGCCGGAGGGCGCGGGCTTCTGGCCGCTGATCAGCATGGGCGCCATTCTGGGCGGCACCATGCGCTCGCCGTTCACCGGCATCGTCTTCGCGCTGGAACTGACGCACGACGTGAACTCGCTGCTGCCGCTGACGGTGGCCGTGTTCATCGCCCACGGCTTCACGGTGCTGACCCTGCGCCGCTCGATCCTGACCGAGAAGGTGAGCCGGCGCGGCTACCACCTGACCCGCGAGTACGCCATCGACCCGCTGGAGATCCTGTTCGTGCGCGAGGTAATGCGGACCAACGTGGTGGCCCTGCCCGCCGCGGCCACGCCCGCCGACCTGGCGCGCTCCATCGGCGGCGAAACGGCGCCGCGCGGCCAGCATCTCTACCCGGTGGTCACGGCGGACGGCGCGCTGACCGGCGTGGTCACGCGCAAGGACCTGGGCAAACTGCTGGCGGCGCCCGCGCCCCCGCCACCCGTGCCGGGCACGAACGGGCACCACCCCACGCTGAGTGAGCTAATCAAGCCGCAGCCGGTGGTGGCCTACCCGGATGAGCCGTTGCGCGCCGTAGTCTACCGCATGGCCGAGACGGGCTTCACGCGCTTCCCGGTGGTGGAGCGCAACAATCCGCGCGCCCTGGTGGGCATGGTCTCACTGAACGACCTGTTGCGCGCCCGCGAACGCAACCTGCACGAAGAGCGCCACCGCGAGCAAGTCCTGCGCCTGCGCGTGCTCCTGCCGTCGCGCGCCCCGCAAGACACGCGCACCGGGTGACGAGTGCTGAGTGCTGAGTGCTGAGTGCTGAGTGTGACGGATATTGAGTATTACGAGTGCTAAGCTCGACTTTGTACATTTCCAACCGAACAACTCAAGGCGGAACGCTAGCAGCAGACAGCGTAAGCCAGCCTGGCGAGCTCCGCCTGCGGGATTAATTGCATATCAGGGTTATCGGCGGATGGGCAATAATCGAAGTTGTGCCAGAACGCTCGCCGGACTTCCATTAATACATCGCTGAACGTCGCCTGCTGCTTGGGATACCAGGCCGCTTGCGCCACCGGGATCTTGCCATCGGGATGCAGCGCCTGGGCGAACAACGCTACCAAGCTATACAGGCTCAACAACCCTGGGGTGCTGCGCTCGATCGCCTTGTCACTCCATTGCCGTTGCGTCTCGATCCCCAGGTGCGCCCGGCTCTCCTCAATCGTCACCTCCAGCGGCCAGCGTTTGATATAGTCGCTGATAATACTCACCGGCTCCTGCTGCTGGTCGGTGCAGCGATAGGCCCGCGGCTCATGTTGTCCACGCGGGTCGCGGGTTAGTACCCAACGCAAGGGCAGCGGACGTTTACCACTGTGATACCAGAGCGCCGTGCCGCTGCAATAGTCCAGTTGCCGCAGTCGTCCGTCATACCACGGTAGAGCAACGCGAGTCCACACCGTTTGCGGGTCGCCCAAGATGGTCGCCAGTTTGGGCAGTGCCGCACCCTTCACGCGCGGCGCACCGCGCTGACCGGGCTGGCGTTGGGGTGCCGGCACAAACAGATTGGCATCCATGCGCAGTGGGCTAATTAAAGTAATCTTCTCGTCGTGCGCGATCAAACCGAGTTCGATGCTGCCGTAAGTGCTATCACCCAGCAGCTTGATCTTGCGTCCTGGCAGCCAGGAGGCAATGCGGCGCAGCATCATCCCGGCAACATCGGGAACGGTGCGATGGCTGTGCTGGCGTTGTGCATCAAGTGGTGGCGGCGTGGCACAGACAGCCAGGAATGGTAGTGCCCAATGGCGCTCGGTCCAGGGAACATGAACAACCAGGGCGAAGACAATCCAACGTAAGCCCGAATTGGCAACGTGGAGACCTTTGCCCGAGAGCAGCGGGTCACGGTAATGGCTGCGCTTAGTAATCATAGGACCCCAGCGCCGTTCCAGCGTTTCATCGACGACGACCTCGACCGGGCCGTCAGCAGGGACGAAGGTAGCGACTAACAACACCAGCAAGCGGTGTGAGAGGGCCAAGGGAACCCAGCAAGCGCGGTTGAGCACATGATGAAAAAGGCTGAAGTTAGGGTCAAGGCTGTGGCCGGTGAGGCGTAGAGCAGCGGCGACAGTACGGCGGCCACGGGCCAGGAAGGTGCCGACGAGCAGGACGATAGCTTTGCGCCAGGTGGGTTGCGTGAAGCATGGCTCGAAGTGGGTCAGCACCACTATAATAGCAGCAGGAAGGGACATCGCAGCCTCCTTGTTGGTGATGAGCTTTGGTGAGCTTTCATCTTACAACAAAGTGGCGACGTGTCCCTTCTATTCAGTTGGAAATGTACAAAGTCGAGCTAAGAGGCTGTTTGAAAAGGGTGGCGGGCGGTCGCGGCATTGGGTACACTGGGCGTATGAGCCTGTAGGGTACGGAAACTGCGTACGGCGGCAGAATCCCTGGCCGAGGACTGGTGTCCATCTCCTCCCGGCGGCC
>JAICKM010000652.1 GCA_025927935.1 Chloroflexia bacterium
CCACAGCGCGTTGCCCGGCGTGGGGCCATAGACCGATACGCCGGCCTTGTTAAACACCTGGAAGTGGGTGTTGACCCACTGGATATAGTGGTTGGGGCCGACATCGCCAACCGTATCGGGCGGGTAGACATGATCTAGATTGCTCACACCCTCCCAGTTGGTGAGCGGGGACGGCATAGCCACCTGCGATTGGTCGCGGCTGAACCAATTTTGCACGACCGGGTCCTTCACCGCCGGGAACGGCTTACCGCCGAGCGTGGGCATTTCGCGCTCCTCCGCTGCCCGCGCCGCGGCGGGAACCGCAGTCAGTTGGCTCAGCGGGCGCGAAAGGTCGTTGCGCTCCGAATAGCCGATACCAGGCCCGCCGTCCGGGCTTTTGGCCGCTGCTTGGGCGGCGGGGGCCTCCGCCCCGGCGGCGGAGCCGGCGCCGGGCAGGGCCAGGCGTGGCCCCGTATGAGCCGGGGGCGACGCCGGCGCCGGCCCCGGCCACCCGGCCGCCAGCAACGCGAACGCGAGCAGCAGCAATACTACGGCGCCGCCAAGGGCGCGTTTCGATGTAACGCGGGGCATGTATGATCTCCTAACCAATGGGATAGAGCGCCTTATCCGCCCGGCCTACCGGCCAGGCGACAGCGATACGGATACCAGTGCGCCGGCTTTCTGAAAGAGGGGATTGCGAAGCGGGTGGCCCGTCACCGAGCAGCCAGCCTGAGCTACATTGTACCATATCGGCCCGCCCACCCGCCAGCAGCGGCGGTTGGATGCGGCGCTGGGACTTTTGCCGCACGCCAGGGCGATATGGTATACTACAGCCGAAGGACAGACCCACGCGCCGGCCCCCCTGTCCGCGGGTGTGCCCGCCACGCGCCGGCCCCTGGAGCAACCCGGCGAACGTGCCCCTGCTTGGCCCCACCATCAAAATTGGCCTGCATCCGGAGAAAGCCATGGCGTTGGAAGGAACGCTCGAAGAACTGAATATCGTCGCGGTGCTCCAAATGATCGCCAGCGGCGGCATGACCGGCTCCCTGCGCGTGTGGGACGCGACGCATCGCGCGTCGATTGCTTTCGTGCAGGGGCAGATTATCCATGCCGACTCCACCTTGCAGGGCGACCGGCTCGGCGAAGTGCTGGTGCGCACCCGGCGCATCACCCCGGCGCAGCTGGCCCAGGCCACCGCCACGCAGGCCGAACAGCCGGGCAAGCGGATCGGTCAGGTCCTGGTCGAACTGGGCCTGATTTCGGTCGAAGATCTCGCCATGGCCGTGGAGATCCAGATCATCGAGGTCATGTCGCGGCTGCTGGCCTGGACGCGCGGGCGCTGGCAGTTCCAGTTCACGGCGCCCGACCCCAGCGGGACCATTCCCGTGGGCGCGATGACCGTCGACGAGATCCTGAGCGGCCAGGTCATGTTGCTCGACGATGCCGAACCGCCGGACGATACCGCAGCCCGGCTGGACGAGGTCTATACCCTGGCGGCGGGCCGCACCCGCGAAAGCGTGCGCGGCGCCCTGGACAGCGACGGCTGGCAGGTGCTGGGCGCGCTCGATGGGCGCGCGACCTTGCGCGAGGTGGCCCAACACGTCCATCTCGACCCGGATAAGGTCAGCCGGATCGCAGGCGATTTGCTCGCGGTGAACTTGCTGACCCTGGCCGCCCCGCCCCGCGAGGAGAGTACCTCACCCACCAACAGCGTCCCGGCAGCCCCCAGCGCCCCCCCGCCCGCCGTGCCCCTGCCCGCGGCGTCCCCACTCCCGGCGCCCGCGCCACACGCATCGGGCACGGTAGTCGTCCGCCCCGGCGATAGCGCGCGCATTAACCAGGTGCTCAGCCTGCTGCTGGCGCGCGCCGAGGCCAAGGAAGTCTGCCTGATCGACAGCAGCGGCTCGCTCATCGCCCGGCAGGGCCGCGAGGTCCACAACAGCTACCCGACGCTGTTCGCGCTGGCCGCCAGCATCTTTGCCTCCTGGCAAGAGCTAGGGCGCTCACTGGGGGAAAGCAAAGCCTCGACCCTGCTCTATCAGGGCGCCGGCCTCAATATCTGCCTGACGCCGGTCGGCTGGCAGGCGATCCTGATGACGCTGTACCAGCAAAACTCCAACAGCGGGCTGGTCAATTTCTGGAGCCGGGAAGCGAGTGCCCGCCTGGGGCGCGTGCTCGACGCCTCCGCCGGCCCCGCCGCCCCCCATCCGGCGGCACCCGATCTGCTGCCGCCCGGCCCGCGCCCCCCCGCGCCGTTGAACGGCACCGACGGATCCGATAAACTCAGCGGCGAGTTCCGCGATGAGATCGCCCGCCAGATGGACGACCTCTTCCACAACTAGCCGCGTCCCGCCCGCCGGGATTGCCACCGTCCCCAGCATGTTCGCGCCTCATACCTGCGTCCTGGCAGGTACGCAAAACCGCCGGTAGGCATTCCCACCGGCGGCACAACCAGGCAAACGATCCTTATTCGTGGGCGGTATTGGCAGCCGCTGCCGCCTCACTGGCCTCCAGGGCCTTACCCATTTCGGCGCGTAGCGCCGCAAGTTCATCGATCCGCGCGATAATCTGGTCGAGGAGCGCCCGGCGCGGCTTCCGCTCGTACTCGCTCCGCATTTCCAGGAGCACCTGGGCCAGGCGGCCCACTTTCCGCACCTGATCGATCTGGTCCTGGGGACGAAAAGGGTCCGTGAATGGCACCGACGAATCCTCCGGCTAGCATGTTTGCGCTGAATTGTGGCGTCCGTGGCGGCAAGGGAGCGGGACGAGGTACCCCTTGGACAACTGCATGCAGCATACAGCAAACGATCCCGGCTGTCAAGCGGGCTTGACAGTCCCCTGCCGGGAGTGTAATATAGGCTCCGCCTCGCACCCGGCACCCGCAACACCCGTTAGCGCAAGGGACGACGATGATCGGCTATTATGTGTTGGCCTTTGATGGGCAACTGTTCGAGACCACGTTGTACCCGGCGGTTCGCCGCGCATACTATTTGAATGACTTCAGCGACCTGGAGCGCCTGGTCGGCGACTTTCCGTTGTTGCAGCATTACTATCAGTACGCGCAGACCTGGACCCGCCGCGGCTGTCGCCGGCCCCTGAAACACTGGACCAACGGCATTTGCGAATATAACAGCAAATGTCCGGGCATCGCCCGCCTGAATCCACCCGATCCCGCCGCCGAGGCCGACCCCGCCTGGACGCCGGTGATCGGTATGCTGGAAGAGCGTGGTCGCTGTATGCTGATCAATGTCCCCTGCGGCGAGAACCGCTCGATCCACCATGACTTGATCGATCTCTGCCGCTACAAGACGGCGGGCGGCGCATCCTGGGAACTGGGCACCCCCGCCCAACGCGAGTTTATCTACGGGCCACCCGCCGACGACCGCTATGCCAACTTTGTCGCGCTGGTCGCCGGGGCGCTCGCCGATTCGGTCGCCGTGTCGCAGGACGTGCTGGCCCTGCTGGCCAAGCTGGCCGCCGGTTTCCGCGCCGACCTGGAATTGCATTATACCGGCGATCAAACCGGCTTCCTCGGCTACCTCACCGCCACCGACGCGGTCCACTTACAGCAGGCGCTCTCGACGGTGACGCTAAGCGATACCCTGGCCCAGAAGTATCTCGAATGTCTGCGCGGCTTCCTCACGGATGCTCGCGACCACGGCAGCGGCATGGTGCTGGAGGTCGCTTAGCGGTTCCCTACTCGCACCCAGCCCCATATACGCCACCTGTGGAGATCGGCAATAGATTACAGCAAGGGGCGGTGCCGCTGTGGCACCGCCCCTTAGCCATCCCTGGATAGCGCGTCACGGGCGCCCGGATCAGGCGGGCTGGGAGTTGAGCACGACCAGGTCGCCGTCGTCGGTGTGGACTTCGTCGGCGGGAGCCACTTCGCCGGTCTCGGCGGCTTCGCGCGGCGAGACCTTGTGCAACGTGGACAGGTCTTCCACCCGGTCGGTGAACAACACGCCGTTGAGGTGGTCGATCTCATGCTGAAGCACGCGGGCGAACATGCCGTCGGCCTTCACGCGGGTGGCCTTGCCGTCCAGCGTCTGGCCCTTGACGACGACGTTCGCGGCGCGCGGCACCTCGCCGATCCAGCCCGGCAGGCTGAGGCACGCC
>JAICKM010000994.1 GCA_025927935.1 Chloroflexia bacterium
GCGCACGGTGCGCGCGCTCTCGGCGGTGGCGAGGTGTAGCGGGCCGCTGTCCACGCCCAGCACTGCGGCACATACCGCAAAAAGTGCGCCCAGTTGGCCCAGGCTGGTCTGCCCGGCCAGGCTCAACGTGGCGATCTGCGTTGCGGGTTGGAGTTGGGCGCGGATGGCCTCCACCAGCGGGATCTCGCCTGCCGCGCCGGTGAAGACGACGCGGTAGCCGCGGGCATGCAGCCACTCGATCACCGCCGCCCACCCGGCCAAGGTCCAGAGCTTGAGCGACCCGTTGGTGCCGGGGTGGATGGCTACCAGCGGCCCCATCCCGGCGGACGCCTGCTCGGACGCCCAGGTGCGCTCCTCGGCGGTCAGGGGGAAGCGCAGCGGCGGTTGCCCGGCGTCCCGCTCGACGCGGAGCGGGGGCGGCGGATGGGGCGCCGTCCGCACCACGGCATCGGCTAGGGTCAGGTCCTGCTCTACCTCATGCCGCTCCGGCTGATACGGCAGGGTATGGGTCAGGAAGCGCGCCGTCTCCGGCAGATCGTAGCCCCAGCGCACGGGGATACCGGCTTGTTCGGCCAGCAGGCCGCCCCACCAGTAGTCGAAGCGCAGTATCACCGCCATGTCGTAGTGGCGATCCCGCAGTTCGCGGGCGGCGTTGCGGAGAATGCTGTAAGGTTCCCAGGGCGTCGCCGGGCGAGCAGCGATGCCGGGGAAGGGCAATTCGCCGATGTCGTCCAGCATGGTCTGGCGGTCCCAGATCGGCTTGGCCCAGGGGCCGACCAGCCCGGTGAGGCGGGCGTCGGGGTAGGCGGCGCGCAGCCGAGCCAGCGCGGGCGTGGCAAACAGCAGATCGCCCAGGTGGTCGGGCCGGATAATCACAATGCGGCGCGGCGGCCCGGCGAGCGGGGCGGGGTGGCGGGGCGGGAACAGCAGGCGCACCAGGCGGTCGCGCGGGCTGTTGGGCACTAGATGTGACCCTTTTGGTAGGCCAGCGCCACGGCGAACAGGATCAACTCGACGGCCAGCAACGCCACCGTGACGGCGATGGGCGCCCAGCGCGGCAGGCTGTCTTCCAGCATCCGCTCATCGGGGCCGAGCGCCCGGCCGGGGCGGTAGCGCGGGGCCAGGGCGAACCCGGCGATCAGCCCGCCGATGAGGCCGCCGCCGTGGGCCATGTTGTCGATGGCGCCCGACTGGCTCAGCCCGAACAGGATATTAATGCCGATGATGGTCAGCGCGTTCCAGAGCTGGGTGCGGGCCATGGCGCCCAGCAGGCGGCGCTGCACCCAGAAGAAGGCGCCCATCGCGCCCATCACGCCGAAAATCGCGCCCGACGCGCCCACCGAGATGGCCGGGCTGAAGGCGAACGAGGCGATGCTGCCGGCCAGCCCGGCAATGAAATAGACGGCCAGGAACCGCGCCCAGCCGTAGAACCGCTCAATCTGCTGGCCGAAGATGAGCAGCGCATAGCCGTTGAAGGCGATATGCAGAAAGCCGGCGTGCAGGAACATGGCCGTGATCAGCCGCCAGTACTCGCCCTGCACAATGAGGTTGTTGTCTTTGGCGCCCAGTTTGCGTAAAACGTCGATCTGCTCCGAGCCTGCCAGCGACCCGCCGACGTAGCTTTCATAGATAAAGACGACGACGAGGATACCCAGCAGGATGTTGGTGGCCCACACCGGGAACATAGGCACGCGCAGCCAGGTCGGCGTGGCGCGGCCGCTTGGGACATCAATGCCGTTGGTGACGCCAGTCGCATTCCAGGCGTCACTATCACCCGCGATGCGCGGCAGGTCGGGTATGCGCCCGCGGTCGGCGGGTTCGGCTGGGGTCATTCGTTTTGGCTTTCCAGGGTCAGCAAGCGCGCATTAATCTTATGAATCTCGCTGACCAGTCCATGCACTTGCAGCCGTAGCGCCTCCAGGTCGCCGCCGTTCGGCGCACCAGGCCGCGCCGCAGCCTCGCGGATCAAGCCGCTCAAATACTCACCTTGTTTACGGGGCGAGGGGGCCAGTTGTTTCAATAATTCGGCCGCGTCCTCGTCCAGGTGTACACATACCCGTTGGGTCATTACCTCGCCTCCTTCGCGTGACAGCGTATTCTAGCAAAACTGACAGA
>JAICKM010000453.1 GCA_025927935.1 Chloroflexia bacterium
GCGTGCCCGCACGTCTTCGCGCGCCCGCTCCTGGAGCACCGTCTGCGCCGGCACCGTCACGAACGAGTTGAGCGCGCCCAGGATCAGCACCAGCACCATCATCGCGCCCAGCACCCAGGCGTGCGTTGCCGCCGCGCCGCCCACCAGACCGGCCAGCAGCCGCACTGCCGGACTCAGCGCCGAGAAGGCCAGCAAGCCAAGTCCCGCCGCAAACGTCGCCAGGCTGATCATGCGCATACGGTTCGCCTCTGTCGAGAAGCGCCCCACCAGCGCCACGCCGATGCCCAACCCGATCCCGCCCGGAGCCAGCACCAGGTACAGGTCCGACGCCGGGATACCCACCTCTTCGGCCAGGAAGCGCGGGCCGATCACGCCCAGCATCAACACCACCGCCGTGCCCACCGAGGACTGGATAATGGCGCTGAAGATCGCCGCATCGTTGCGGATATACTGCCAGCCTTCGCGCAGGTCGGCCAGCACCGACTGGACCGCGTCCGCCGCGCCGTCAACCTGCGTGGCCGGCTTTACCTGCTCGCCGCGCGGCAGCAGCCAGGTCAGCAGCGTGCAGGCCACGAACAGCCCGGCCAGGATCGCGTAGAAGGCCCCGAAATCGGTACCGTGCACCAGCACCTTCACACACAGCGGACCCAGCAGCAGGAAGCCGAGCAACTGGCTTGCCGTGAAGGTCAGATTAAACAGCGAGTTCGCGGGTAGCAGATGCTCGCGGCCCACCAGCAACGGGATCGCCGCGCCTTCCGCCGGCATAAAGAACTGGCTCACCGAGGCGAAGACCAGGGCGGTGATATAGAGCACCAGCAGCGGGTCGAAGCGCAGGACGGGGCCGGTCAGCAGGATATAGCCGAGCAAAGCCAGCGTGCGCCCGGCGTTGGTCGCCACCAGCACCGTCCGCTTGGCCCGCCGGTCCACGAAGATACCGGCCAGCGCGCTGAACAGGATGCCCGGCAACGCGAACGCAATCATGATGCCGCTCACCGCCGCGCTCGAATGGCTGATCGCCGCGACCTGCACCAGCAGCACATAGCTGATCATCTGCTGAGCGGTCTGCGACAGCGCCTGGGCCATCCAGAGACGCAAAAACGGCCCGTTGTGGAGGACCGCTCGCAGCCCGGCAGCCTGAGCAGCAGGTTCGATGGGTGTAGTCATGTGATCAAATCTCCCGTCCGTTATACGCGGCAGCCGTGCAAAAAGTCACAATGCAGGGGAGGCGCCGCGCCAGGTAAGCGTTTTATGTCACGCCTAGGATAGCACGGATACAGGAGCCGGCACATGCCGCCACAGGTGTAATACAGGACGTATGATTGCCCATGGGAAACAGCGCCGATCCTACGCCTTTGGGGGGAGGCAAAATTGGGCGGATGTCGCACCCGTGCCGGCGGCTCCAGCACGGGCAGGGGGAAACCAGTTCGATAGGTGGGACCTCAACCCTGGGCGCCGCCCTACGTCATTTCGCGGTGTAGAGACCGGTTGCAAACCGGCGCGGTCGCCCGACGCTGCTTGTAGGGGCCGGTTTGCAACCGGCCTGCCGCAATGCGGTGGTGTAGGTGCCGTAAAAGAGGTTGCGCGGCAAGCAACTCCCCGCCCCCGCCGCGGCGAGGGGCGGGGGCGAGGTTGGCTAGGCGCCCGACCAGGCGGCCCGCAGCCCGCGTCACTTCGTACTCAGCACTCAGCACTCAGCACTCGTGCGGGCGGGGGCGAGGTTAGGGCTTACGAGGGCGGGGTGTGGCGATCCGGCTGGCGCACCGCGGCCGGGGGGCCATCCCTCTCCAGGCCCAATACCATATAGATATGCGCCAGCAAGGCGCGGGGACTAAACGGCTTGGTGAAATAGAAATCCGCGCCCGCCGCGGCCGCCGCCGCCCGATCTTCGGGCCGGTTTGCCCCGGTGAGCATGAGGATGTAGCTCCGCGCCGTAAGGGGATCCTGTTTCAACTGGCGGCACACTTCCAGCCCTTCCGCCTGGTTGGGGGTCAGGTAGAGGTCCAGGATAATGAGATCCGGCTGGAATTCGCGGGCCACCCGCAACGCCATCTTGCCGCTGCTGACCTGGCGAATCAAAAACTCCGGTGCGGCCAGCGTCACCAACAGCAGTTGGCGCAACCCAGGATCATCGTCGACCAGCAAGATATGCTTCATACAGATCCCATCCGTGCGCCCTGGCGTTTCGGCCCCCGCCCGACCGCAGGCAACGCGGGGTAGTAACCGGCCGAATAAGTTGGCGGCAAGTGTGTAGGTCCCAGAGACGCGCCTATTCTACCACAGGGGCACTGACGAAACACTGACAGCGCGCCCTGGAGCCGCGATCACAATAATCATAGTAATCCGAACGGGAGCGCGGGCGGGGATCCAACCGTATCCGCCCGCGTTCTTTAGCATACCCGCGCCCGCACCGCCCTTGCTACCGGCCAAGGGAGCCGCCCCGGCTACGACCTAGTACCGAGCGAAGAATCCGTCTTCAGGTGGATGTGGGTCCCTGCCCGCGACTCCCGGTATCCAGGGCATCCGCTGCTATAATGAATGCGACACAGCAGGCACTCAACGCGCCCACACCGGCGGCGCACAGCCCGTCTATCGCCCCATGGAGGTGCAACATGACCATACTCGCCGTCGAGATCCGCCGCCTCGATCCGCAAACCGCGACCGACGCGGAGTGGCGGGCGCTCAATACGCTGAACAACATCCTGGAAGCCGAATTCTTCCCGGAAGACCCGCCCCAAAAACTGGAAACCACCATGAGCCATGTGCGCGACATCCCGGCCCATGTCGATGCGCGCCGCTGGCACGCCTGGCAGGGCGATGAACTCGTCGGGCGGGGCCTATTCTCCATCTGGAGCCCCAACGACAATCGCCACCTGGCCGACTTCTGGATCGGCGTGCGCCCCGACATGCGCCGCCAAGGTATCGCCCGGCGCTTGCTCGCGCCCATCGTCGCCGCCGCCGAGCAGGAGCAGCGCCGCCTGCTGGTCACCTGGAGTACCGACCGCGTGGCCGGCAACGATGCCTTCCTGAATCGCCTCGGCGCCCATATGGGCCTGGAGACCCACACCAACCAGTTGCGCATCGCCGATGTGGACCGGGCGCAGTTGCGCGCCTGGGAAGAGCGGGCCAGGGAACGCGCGCCGGGATTCCAACTGGGCTTCTGGGAGGGTGCCCACCCCGAGGAACTGATCCCGGCCATGATCGAGGCCCGCAAAGGCATGAACCTGGCCCCCATCGGCTCCATCGAGTGGGAAGATCACATCACCACACCGGAAGAGTTGCGGGAGCAAGACGCTAGCCGTGCCCGCCGCGGTATCATCCGCTGGACCATGTACGTCCGCGAGGGCGACTCCGGCCCCATCGCCGGCTACACCGAAGTGTTCTGGGATCCACAGTACCCCCAACGGCTCTGGCAGGAAGAGACGACCGTGCTGCCGCCCTACCGCAACCGGGGCCTGGGCCGCTGGATCAAGGCGGCCATGCTGGAAAAAGTGCTGCGCGAGCGCCCGCAGGTCCAATACGTCCGCACCGGCAACGCCGACTCCAACGCCGCCATGCTCAAGATCAATTATGACCTGGGCTACAAGCCCTACATGGCCGAGCGCGTCTGGCAGGTGGAGACCACCCAGGCCCGCGCGTACCTCGGCCCAAACGCCGAATAAGCCCTGGCGCCCTGGTCCAGTTCACCAGCGGCGCTACGCAACAATATACCCCGGCGGGCAGGCGCAGGTTCACCTGCCTCTGCCCGCCGCCTCTGTAGGAGCCTGTTGCAACCGGCCCCTCAGAATCAGTGAGACAACAACGATGTGCGGCCCCCGATGTCTGGATTTTTCTAAGGGTAGTTTTGATGGACAGAACAGAATGGCTGCGTGAGAAGCGGCGCCGCAGCGAAGAGCGCATGGATATCCTCTTCGCTCCGATCTACGACGACAAGTGGGGCGGCTACATTAATCCGAGCCATGCGGCGATGCTGGACGACTTCCTTGCGTGCTGCCCGCCCGGCGGGCAGATCCTCGACGCCGCGTGCGGCACCGGCAAGTACTGGCCGCCGATCCTCACCAGCGGGCGGCAGGTAACCGGGTGTGACCAGTCGCAGCAAATGCTGGCACGGGCGCACGCCAAATTCCCGGCGGTTCCGGTGATAAAACTGGGCTTGCAAGAACTCGACTATGACGAGGCGTTTGACGGCATCACCTGTATCGACGCCATGGAAATGATCTGCCCAGAAGATTGGCCGCGTGTGCTGGCTAACTTCGCGCGCGCACTGCGTCCGGGCGCCCTGCTCTACTTCACCGTGGAACTGGCCGCTCCTGAAGAGATGGCCGCAGCCTTCGCCGCCGGGCAGGAGCAAGGCTTGCCCGTGGTACAGGGCGAATGGGCGCACGAAGGCGGGTATCACTATTACCCGGATCTCGACCAGGTGCGGACCTGGACAGGCGAGGCCGGCTTCACTTCCCTCAAGGAAACAGAAGGCGACGGGTATGCGCATTTCCTGATCCGCCGCCCCTACCCCGTGCCGCTGTAGGGGCCGGTTGTAAACCGGCCCGCCCCCTGATCCCCGCGTACCCTACCGCACCGGCCCGCAATATAACACATGGATGGACGCCGTCCTATTATATTATGTCAAACAAAAGCTTTGGGCGCTCCGCAAAATGGGCCGGTGTTATACCCGGCGTGCGTGAGTGTCCATAAGCGTGTCCCGAGGAGCAAAATGATCGTCGAGAACCAGCAGGCGGCCACGGCGGCCGCCAAAGTCTACCACCTGCGCCATATGTACCTGTACGCCGGATTCTTCCTGCTGCTCTGCCTGGGCATGGCCGGCTTCATGCTCTGGCTGCCGCTGAGCATGGACGAGCCGCTTGATACCGCCAGCCAGGTTGTGATCGGTGTAGGCGCCGCTATCCTGGCGGCGCTCGGCATCGCCACCTGCGTGGCCTTCCTCAATATCCGGCTTGTCGTCGGCCCGGCGGGCATCGCCTACTATAGCTGGGGCTATCGCCTGCGCACCACCTGGGACAACGTCCAGGGCACGGGCGAACTCTGGACCACGGGCGGCATGATTCGCGGTCTGCAACTGCGCGAACCCGCCCTGGAGATGGACGGCTGGCTGCGCGTGGGCCGCGGCGCCATCCCGGTCATGTCCACCATCGGCGCGCTGAGCGGGCGGGGTCTGCCGCGCTCCGGCAGCATGGCCGGTTACGACCGCATCATTCCCGCCGGCTACTTCGCGCAGGACTGGGAGACCGGCGAACTGGGCGCCCTGATCCGCCGCTACGCGCCCCAGGCCCTGGACCCCGCCCCGCGCGACCGCTGATCCCGCGGCTCAAGGCGGTCCCGGCGTGGCCTCCACCACGTTGCCCAGCACCTGCGCCCGCGAGCGCTCCGGGTGGCCGTCTTGCGGCTGGGGGCGCATCTGGATGCCGTACTTGGGTTGCAACGTCAGGCGCATGGCCTGGTCGACACGCTGCCCGCGCACCAGGTCCATGCGGAAGCGGGGCAGCGTCATCGCCAGCACGGTCTTGATCTCCATCATAGCGAAGGGCGCGCCGATGCACGAGCGCGGCCCCGCCGCGAAGGGGATATAGGCATAGGGCGGCGGGTTCTCCGGGCTGTCCGGCGCAAAGCGCTCCGGGCGGAACGTCTCCGGCTCCGGGAAGATGTGCGGCATGCGGTGGCTGATATAGGGCGAGTAGAAGACGACCTCCCCCGCGCGGATGGTGTAGCCCTGCCACTCGAAGCCCTCGCGTGCTGTGCGCACGGCGCTGGGCGCGGGCGGGTAGAGGCGCAGCGACTCCTTGATCACCTGCTCCAGGTACGGCAGCCGCTCCAGATCGGCGGGTGTGGGCGCTGCGCCGTGCAGTTCGCGGTCCAGTTCACTCAGCAGCCGCGCCGTGATATCGGGATGCTGCGCCAGCAGGTAGAA
>JAICKM010000104.1 GCA_025927935.1 Chloroflexia bacterium
CACCCTTGCCTGTTGCCAAAAGGGCGCGGGCTACCTGCGCCGGATGCTCAATGCTAAAAGGAGCCGGATTCATGAAACGTCTCTACCTGGTCGCGGCGGCGGCGCTGTTCGCGGTGCTGCTGGGTCTGCTGGCCGCCTGCGGGGATACCCCCACGCCGACCCCTGTCCCCACGCCCACGCCCGTGCCGCCCACGCCGACGCCGATGCCGCCCACCAATACGCCGGGAGCAACCGGCGCGACCGGCGGCAGCC
Organism: Chloroflexia bacterium; assembly: GCA_025927935.1. The sequence continues at coordinate 253 of JAICKM010000104.1, forward strand.
CCGCGTCGGCCGGCGATATTGCCCTGATTAACGATGCCATCACCAAGACGGCGGCGGTCGAGAGCTACCATTTCGCCATCGACCTGACCGTGCCCGGCATGTTGCCCAATACCAGCATCGGCGGCGATTACAAGAGTCCCGACAAAGCCCACGTGTTCATCACCAGCACGACCGGCACGCAGGAATTGATTAACATCGGCTCGACAGGTTATGTCAAGCAGCCGGACGGCACCTGGGTCAGCACCGACCTGAACGCCGCAGCCGGCAGCAATGCCGGGTCGCTCGGTAGCCTGGGCGGACTGAGTTCGATGGCCGGCGGCCTCGACCCAACCAAGACGACGAACATCTTCGGCACGTTCGCCCGTTTTGCATCGGGAGTCACCTCGGCCAGCGTGATCGGCACCGATCCGGGCAAGGGCACGCACTACCAGGTGCCCATCTACCTGGGCAACCTGATGGGCACGGGCGGTAGCACCACGCCCGGCGAAACGCCGCTCGGCAACGCCGATGTCTGGATTGACCCCGCGGATGGATTGATCCACAGCATGGCGATCAAACTCGACCTAACCGATCTCGTCCAGGCGTTCGCCGGGCTAGGACCGACGCCCGTGCCCGGAGCGCCGACGGCCACGCCCATCCCGCCCATCGTCATCGATATGCAGGCCGAGCTTAGTAATTTCGGCAAAGTAGGCGACATTACCGCGCCCGCGGGCGCCCGTCCGGCCCCCGGCGGGACGGCGACACCATAAAAACGGGGCAAAGACGGGGCCGCGGGCCGTTGCAAGGGCCGCGCGGCCCCGTTCTTTGTTGTAGCATCTGGTATAATGCTTGCTGATTGCGCAAGGTCCATCCGGCAGCACCCCAGAAGCCGGCGACCCATCCGGGTGGGCAGCGGTGGGTAGGCAACGGTCGGGATATCAGGGAGGAGGTCGTAGTCTTCACCAGTATGGATAAAAACTTTGTCATCGGTAAACTGAACGAGGTGCTCGTCCTGGAACAGGGGATTATTGAGGTCGAGCGGACACTCGCGCGCAAATCGCAGATCGCCGATATTCGCAACATTGCCGATCTGGCGGCGCGGGAAGATGAAACTCATGCGCTCGCCCTCACGCGGATGATCCGCGATCTGGGCGGGCAGGTCCAGCCGCCGCCTATGGAGGGCCGCGCCTGGATCGAAGCCCTCATCCGCGCCATCAACGTGGAGCGCGACGAACTGGATCGCCTCGGGTTGTATCGTATGCTTAAGTTCCGGGCAGTGGCGACCGGCGAAGTGATGGACGTGCTGCGCCGCGCGCTGGGCAATCCCCCGCCGATGGAGAGCGCGATCATCATGCTGCACCAGGACCGCGAGCACGCGTCACGCCTGGCGCAAATCGAGGCGACCTACGCCGCGAACGAGGCGGTCTTATAGGGCGCGCCCGGCCATCCCATCGCACATAAGGGCGCCCGCGTTGCTGCGGCGCTGCGCGCACCCGCCCGCCGGTTGGGACCGGCGGGCGTTCGTTTGCTTCCCTGCCAAATCATGCTATACTAATATCTGGGAACCCAATCAGCGCGGCACAGCCTTTGCAGTATTTCGCAGGGAGAGAATCCGCCGCGGCCCGGCGCCCGGACGGAATTAGAGGACGGAGCAATGCCACTGCAAGAGATTGACCTGGGTCCAGTATTGGGGTTACAAGCCGAATCGGTAGGCGTGCCCGGCCAGCGCACTTTCCGCATCCATGCCCACTCGGCGCAGGGCGCGGCCCGCCTCTGGCTGGAGAAGGAGCAACTCCAGGCCCTGGCGGTTGCCATCGAGGAATTTCTATCGGAGCTACCGGCGGCGCGGCGGACCCTGCCGGGCAGCAGCGCATCCCTGCCCTTCCCGCCCCAGGCCACGCTCGAATTTACTATCGGGCGCCTGGCGCTCGGCTATGACCCGGAGAACGACCTGATCAGCCTGATCGTGCGCGAATTGGCCGAAGATCCCGACCACGAGACCGGCCAATCGTTGCGCTGCCAGGCCAACCGCGAACAGATGCAGGCCCTGAGCCGGCAAGCCCTGGACGTTGTGGCTGCGGGCCGGCCCCGTTGCCCGCTGTGCAATACCCCCCTGACTGGTCCGACGCACTGGTGCCCGCGCAGCAACGGTCACGCCCCGCTGCCCACCGAAGGGTAGATCACGGTGGCGGCGAGCAAGAGCCTGGCCTATCGGGATGCCCTGGCCTATCTGTATAGCTTCACCGATGTCGAGCACGTGCCGGGGCTAGCCCCGGCGGCGGGCTTCGACCTGGCAAAGGTCCACCGCTTTTTTGATTTGCTGGGCCGGCCCGAGACGGCCTACCACAGCATCCTTGTGGCCGGCACCAAAGGCAAAGGCTCGACCGCGAACTACCTGTCCGGAGCGTTGCGCGCGGCGGGCTACCGGGTGGGCCTCTACACCCAACCCCACCTGACCAGCTTTCGCGAACGTATGCAGATCGACGGGGCGTTGCTGCCCGCGGACCGCCTGGGGCCGCTGGTCGAAACAATCCAGCCCGTGGTGGAGCGTATGCACGCCGAGGCGCCGGAATACGGCCCGCTGACCACCTATGAGATCGCCACGGCGCTGGCGCTGCGCTACTTCGCGGAAGAACAGGTCGAGTACGCGGTGCTGGAAATCGGGTTGGGCGGGCGGCTGGATGCGGTCAACGCCGTGCGCGCGCCGCTCGTATCGGTCATTACCTCGCTCAGCCTGGACCACACGCGGGTGCTCGGCGACACTATCGACAAGATCGCCTTTGAAAAGGCGGGGATCATCAAACCTGCCACCCCAGTGGTCACGGCGCCCCAGCCGCCCGCCGCGCTGAAGGTGATCGTGGATACCGCCCATGAGCGCAACGCACCGCTCTATCAGGTCGGCGTCGATATTACGTTGCTGGACTTGCAGGGGCCGGACACGAAACCCTGCACCGTAGATCAATATGGCAAGGCCCTCCAATCCAGCCAGCGCGTTACTCTCCAGCTAGGGCCACGCTTGCGGGAACCGGACGAAACCGCCCTGGTCAATCTGGACCTGCCGCTGCTGGGCCGGCACCAGGCCGTGAACGCGGCTGTCGCCTATGCGGCCTGCCGGCTGCTGGCGCAGGGCGGGGTGCATCGGCTCACGCCGAGCGCTATTGCCGCCGGCTTCGGACGAGTCGAATGGCCGGGCCGCCTGGAGGTGGTGCGCGAGCGACCGCTGCTGGTGCTCGACGGCGCGCATAACGGCGATTCCGCGACCCAGCTCGCCGCAGCCTTCCCCGACAACTTCTGCTACCGCCGGCTGGTGCTGGTCCTGGGTGTCACCGCCGACAAAGACCTGAGCGGCATCTTGCGGCCCTTGTTGCCCCTGGCGACGTACGTGGTGTTGACGCAATCACACCACCCGCGCGCCGCCCCTGTCGCCACGCTGGCTGCCCAGGCCGCCGCAGTGCGCGACCAAAGCGGCGGACCGAGTGACTTCCATGAGACGCCGGATGCCGCCGCCGCGCTGGCTCTGGCAACCCGGCTGGCAGGACAGGACGATGCCATCCTTGTTACCGGTTCGCTGTTCGTCGTCGGAGACGCGCGGGCGGTATTCGGTCTGGGCGCACCGGTGGACGAGGTGAGCGGCGATTTCTTCTACCGCCTGGATAAAGCGGCGGGCGGCGCGGCGCCGCAGCCTTGACAAACCTACCCTTGCCCGGCAGGTGCCTATGAAGCGATTCCTGGCCGGCGAGATGCTGGCCCGCGCCGGGGCGCGGCTCGGCATCACTGTGGAGTTGGAACCGGAGTTCCGCTATGTGGGGCGCATCGTCTTACCCGACGGGCGCAAGCACTATTTCCGCAACACCAACTTCGACCTCAACGGCCAGGGCGCCGTCGAGATCGCCCGCGACAAAGCTTATGCCGCCTTTTTCATGGCCCGCATGGGCTATCCGGTACCAGAGGGCCAGACGTTCTTCGCCCCGGCCATGCAGCACTGGTCGGGTGCCACGCGCGGACTCGCCGCCGCCTATGCCTACGCGCGCAGCCTGGGTTTCCCGGTCATCGTCAAGCCCAACAGCGCCAGCCAGGGCCGCGGGGTGGCCCGCGTCCATACCCGCCGCGAATTGGAACGCGCCTTGCGCGCGATCTTCGCCCGCGAGAACGTCGCCCTGGTGCAGCGGCTGATCCCCGGCGACGACTACCGCATCGTGGTCCTCGATGATCAAGTCATCTGCGCCTACCGGCGCGCGCCCCTATCTGTGACCGGCGACGGAGCCGCGACGATCCGCGACCTGCTGTTGCGCAAGCATGACGCCTATAGCGCGTCGGGCCGCGACACGACCATCCCGCTGGACGACTTTCGGATCCCCATGCGCCTGCACCACCTGGGTCTCACACTGGCTGCGGTGCCCGCCACCGGCACGAAGGTCGTGCTCATGGACAACGCCAACCTTTCGACCGGCGGGGAGGCCGTGGACGTATCCGCGGCGCTGCATCCCACCTACCGGCAGATGGCCGTCGCGTTGACCCGCGACCTGGGGTTGCGCCACACGGGAGTGGATATCTTGACCCCGGCGCCCATTGACGAACCGCTGGGGGCATATACGGTGCTGGAAGTGAACACCGCGCCGGGCCTTGATCATTACGCCCAGATCGGCCCGGCGCAGATGGCCGTGGTCGAGGCGATGTACGCACAGATCTTGCAGGCCATCGCCGCGCTGCCGCTGCCCGCGGCCCGCCCGCCAGGCACAGCTTACCTTGACAAGGCCCAGACGCAAGCGTATAATGAATACGATTAACGGTTCGCCTCCCTGCTAGAGCCTTGTGGCACACCCTGCCCTGCTTTGCTCAAGGGTAGATGATGGCGCCGGCGGGAAGGAGGGGACAGAGATGGCTGAAGTTGTCGTTGGAGATCACGAAAGCTTCGAGAGCGCGTTGCGCCGCTTCACCAAGAAGGTGCAAGCGGATGGTATTTTGCGCGAAGCGAAGCAGCGCGAGCACTACGAGAAGCCCAGCGCCAAGCGCAAGCGGAAAGCCGCTGCCCGCCTGCGCAAGAGCGCGAAGAGCCGCTAGGTATTGCTAAGGGTTAGAAGTCACGCGTCCCACCTGAAGCACCCCCGCTCGCCGCGGCGAGGCGCTTCCCGCAACGGGCGCCGCTTCTAACCCTTTTATATCGCGGGCACCTAATCCACATCCCGTTATATTTGAGAGAGCACCCAGCAGCGACGGACCGACCCATGACCATTGAAGAGCGCTTGATGAACGATTTGAAGGACGCCATGCGCGCCGGGCCGGCGGGCGAACTGCGCAAGTCCACCATTCGTATGGCGCGCGCCGCGATCCATAATACCCAGATTGCCTTGCAGCACCCACTGAGCGAGGAGGAAGTCATCGCGGTGCTGCAACGTGAAGTCAAGCAGCGGCGTGATTCTGTCGAGGAATACGTCAAGGCCCATCGGGAAGACCGGGCGCAAATTGAGCGCGACGAAATCGCCGTCCTGCAGCAATACTTGCCGCAGCAAATGAGCGCCGACGAGATCCGGGCCTATGTGGATCAAGCCATCTCCGAGACCGGTGCGCGGGGTCCCGCGGATATCGGCAAGGTGATGCCGGTGCTGATGCAGCGGCTGAAAGGGAAGGCCGAGGGCCGGCTGATCAATCAGTTGGTGCGCCAACAGCTCGAAGGCTAGCGGCCCGGCGGGCCGCCAACAGGAGGCGCTGTGCCCGATCAAGTTACGTCGAGCCAATCGACATCCCCACCCGTCCTCGCCCCGCCCCGGCCCCCCGACCGCTCTGCCATCCCGCCGAGCACGCGCGATCTCAGCGTATTTACCGTGGGTCTGATCGTCCTGATCAGCGCCATCTTGGTGTTGCCCCTGGCCCTGCCGGGCCGTGTGGAACTGGCCGCCGGGCAACCGGCGCGCACCGATATTTTCGCGCCGCAATATGTGCGCTACGAGAGCGAAGTCCTTACCGCGCAGGACCGCGAAAATGCCCGCCTGGCTACCGGGCCGGTCTACGAGTCTAATACGAGCCTGGTCGACAGCCAGCGCCGGCGCCTCAACGATATGCTCTCGACCATCGAGAGCATCCGCAGCAATACTGAGGACCCGCAGCCGGTCCGCGAGGCGCAGATGCGCCAGTTGTCCCCGGTGGACTTGAGCGATGCCGACATCCGCACGCTGCTGCAAGCCACGCCGAGCGGCGCCAGTCGCATCCGCAGCGAAGTGCTGCGCGTCTATGACAATGTCATGATCAGCGGCAAAATCGCCGACACGAGCCAACTGGATCGCCAGCGTACCGATCTCTTCACGCTCTTCAGTTCGGAGCTTAGCCCCCAGGAACGGCGGGCCGCAGCGGACGTGCTGGCCCCCTTTATCGCCGTCAACCTCATTCTGAACCCGGAAAAGACCGCCGAGGCGCGCGACAAAGCCGCCGCCGCGGTGCAACCGCGCGTGGTAGAGGTGCAGAAGGGCGAGATCATCCTGCGCGTCGGGCAGATCGCGGACAACGCCGCTATCGAGAAATTGGAAAAAGCGGGGCTACGCAACCCGACAGTAACGGCGGCCAATGCCGCCGCCGTTGTCGGTTCCGTGATGATCATGCTCTTGCTGCTCCACTTCTACTTGCTGCGCCTGCAACCGGCCATCTGGCGGCATCGCAAGCCGTTGCTCCTCCTGGCCCTGGTCCTCGTCGCGCCGACTCTGCTGATGCGCGTAGTCGTGCCGGGGCATGCGATCTGGCCGTATATGCTGCCTCTGGCCGCGGCCAGTATGCTGGTGGCCGTGCTGCTGGACGCCAACCTGGCCCTGGTCATCACGTTGGTCCTGGCCGTGTTCAGCGCGCTGCTGACCCAGGGCAGCTTTGATCTGCCGTTTTTCTATCTGGTGGGCGGGACCACGGCCGTCTTCGCCATCTGGCGCGCCGAGCGGGTCAGTACCTTCGTCGTGTCCGGCCTCTATATTGCGGTCGCATCCCTTGCCGCCACGCTGCTGCTACGCGTCGTCGAAAACCAGCGTCTGGACTGGAACGCCCTGTGGGTGCTGGCGGCAGCGGCGGGGATCAACGGCGCGCTTGCGGCCAGCCTGACCTTTGCCACCTTCAGCGTGCTGGGTAGCTGGTTCGGTATCGCCACGATGCTACAACTGCTGGAATTGGCCCATCCGACCCAGCCGTTGCTGCGCCGCTTGATGCGCGAGGCGCCCGGCACCTATCACCACAGCCTGGTCGTGAGCAATCTGGCCGAGCATGCGGCGGAGGTCGTCGGCGCCGATCCGCTGCTGGCCCGCGTGGCCGGCTATTACCACGACATCGGCAAGGTACTCAATCCCTATGTCTTTATCGAGAACCAGTCGGGCATGGGCAACATCCACGATACGCTCGACCCGGTGACCAGCGCGCGGCTGATCCGGGCGCATATCACCGACGGGCAAACCCTGGCCCAGCGCTACTCCCTGCCACGCCGCGTGGCCGATTGCATCCCGCAGCATCACGGCACCACGATGATCAAGTATTTCTATCACAAAGCCTTGCAAGACGACCCCGCGACCCTGGCCGATGATTTTCGCAATCCGGGGCCGAAACCGCAAACCAAGGAAGCCGCCGTCCTCATGCTTGCCGACTCCGTCGAGGCGACCGTGCGCTCCATCGCGCAATCCGGCAAGCTCGAACACGTGGGGCCGCTCGCGCCGGACGAGGAACCGCCCGCCAACAGCATCCTCGGCATCATCAAACGCACGGTCAAGGAGCGGTTGGAAGATGGGCAATTGGATGAATGCGATCTGACGATCCGCGACCTGGCGCGCATTCAGGAAGCCTTCAACAGCATGTTGAACGGCATTTATCACCCGCGCATCGTCTATCCGGAGAAGCCGAAGGCCGACGCCCCGGCGACCGTAGCCCATGCGCCGGCCCCCGCTCCGTCCGCGGCGGCCATGGCCGGGTTCATCCGCCGGCCCTTCGGCATGCATGTCCGGCTGCCCGGCCTGCGGGCAAAACCGCCGGCCAATGCGTATTTTAACAGCATAGACAGCACGCCGCCTGTTACCATTGACGTGATCACCGGCGAGGGATCGCCCGTGGTACAAACAGTAGACAAGGGGGCTTCTGATGCCAGATCAACGGAACCGTCCTGATGCGGAGGCCGGCACCGGCGCCACGACCGTTGCCAGCCCGGACAATTACTGGATCAGCGTCCAGATTGCGCCGGATTACAGCGCGCAGCTTGACGCCGATCGGCTCCACCGGTTGGCGACATTTACGCTCCAGGCCGAAGACCGTCGTGAAGCGGTTGAAGTGGGCATCACTATCACCAACGACCAGGAGATCCATACCTTGAACAAACAATATCTCGATCACGACTATCCGACTGACGTGCTGTCCTTCGGCGCGGATACGGTCCACGCCCGGCAGAATAGTGCGGATGCCGGCGAGGCGGGCGAGGGCGTGGAGGAAGAAACCGTCTCGGCTACCGAATATGTGACCGAGGGCTACGAGGGCGATGTGGAACGGAGCGGCGCTGACCTGCCGCTGGCCGAGGAGGACGACTCCGAAGGGGCGGATAACGAAAGCGCCCAGGCATCTGCCGTACCGTTCGTCACGCCGCCCGGCTGGCCTACGTACCTGGGCGACGTCGTAATCTCCTACGATACCGCCGTGATGCAGGCCGGCGATTACGGGCACAGCCCCGCCGCCGAGGTCGATGTGCTGTTGGTCCACGGGTTGCTGCACCTGCTCGGTTATGACGACCACGATCCGGCGGAGCGGGAGCGTATGCATGGGCGCCAGGATGAATTACTGGCGGCTTTCGCCCGTGAGGGTTAGCACCCAGGTAACGGCGGCACGCCGGACGGGGACGTAACCGGCGTGCGCCTGCTCTTTCTCACCCCGCAACTACCATTTCCGCCCACGCAGGGCGCGGCCATCCGCAACAGCCACCTCATCGCGGGGTTAAGCCGGCGCCATGAGGTGGATCTGCTGACGTTTGCGCCGGCGGGCCAGGCCCCCGGCACCTGGCCCGCCGGTGCGGGTCCGGCCCTGCCCGGCGCGGAACGGCTGGCCGGGTTGACCCTGCTCCCGGCGCCCCGGCGCGGCTTGCGCGACCGGCTCCACACCCTGCTGCTGACGGCACAGCCCGATATGGCGCACCGGCTGGCATCCCCAGCGCTGGCCGCGGCCTTGCGCACCCTGCTCCAGACCGGCCCCTACGACTGGATCATCACTGAGGGCATCGAGATGGCCCCCTATGCGCGCCTGCTGGACACGGTGTGCGCACTGGGCGCCTGGCCCCGCTGGCTGCTGGACGAGCACAACGCCGAGTACGTGTTGCAGCAGCGCGCATTTCTGGGCGACCTGCGCCACGCCTACCAGCCACGCGCCGCCGCCGGGGCCGCCTACTCGCTGATCCAGTGGCGGCGCTTGCGGACCTATGAGCGCGCGGCCTGCCGGGCGGCGGATGCCGTCACGGCCGTTTCCGCCGCCGACCAGGAGGCGCTGGAGCGGTTGGATCCGGCCTTGCGGGTACGCGTCGTGCCCAACGGCGTCGACCTGGCCGAGTGGTCGCGCAAAGCAGCGCCGGGCGACCCGGAAGTCGATGCGTTGCGGGCGGGCGGGCCGCTGATCGTCTTCGACGGCAGCATGGACTTCCGGCCCAACATCGACGCCGTGCGCTGGTTTTGCGCCACGTGCTGGCCGCGCATCCGGGTGGCCCATCCGGGCGCGACCTTCGCTATCGTGGGCCGCAATCCGACTGCCGCTGTCCGTGGGCTGGCCGCGTTGCCGGGCGTGCGTGTCACCGGCGCCGTCCCGGATACCCGCCCCTGGGTGGCCGGCGCCGATGTCTATGCCGTGCCGATGCGCATCGGCGGCGGGGTGCGGCTGAAACTGTTACAGGCCCTCGCCATGGGCTGCGCCATCGTCAGCACGCGCATGGGCGCCGAAGGAATCCACCTGGAAGGCGGGCGCGATCTCTTACTGGCCGATACCCCGGCGGACTTTGCCGACGCGGTGCTTGCGCTGCTGGCCGATCCACCCGCCCGGACGGCGCTGGGGCACGCGGCCCGCATCGCTGTCGCGCCCTATGCCTGGGAGCGCATTGTGCCGGCCTTCGAGGCAGTGCTGGCGCAAACGTCCGGCGGCCAGGACGCAACCAGCGGCAGCCCCGTGCGGGTCTCCCTGATCATGACGGTGCGCAACGAAGCGGATAACATCGACGCGGTGCTCCAGTCGCTCCAGGCGCAGATGCGGCCACCGGACGAGGTCGTGGTGGTGGATGGCGGATCGACCGACGGCACCCCCGCGCGCATCGCCGCGGCCACCGCGACGGCGCCCTGGCCGTTGCGCTTGCTGGAGCAGCCGGGTGCGAACATCAGCCAGGGGCGCAACACGGCGATTCGCGCGGCAGCACACGAGATTATCGCGGCCACGGATGCCGGGGTGCGCTTGCCCCCGGAGTGGCTGGCCGCGCTGGTCGCGCCGTTTGAGGGGCCAGGCGGGTGGGCTATCGACATAGCCGGTGGGTTCTTCGCATCCGACCCGCACACCGTCTTCGAGCGCGCCATGGGGGCCACCGTCTTGCCGGCCCGCGAGGATGTGAAGCCGGAGCGGTTTTTGCCGTCGAGCCGCTCGGTCGCGTTCCGCAAAGCGGCGTGGGCGGATGCGGGCGGCTATCCGGAGTGGTTGGATTACAGCGAGGACCTGGTGTTCGATCTGACGCTAAAAGCGCGGGGCTGCCGCTTCGTCTTCGTGCCGGAGGCGCCGGTCTTATTCCGGCCCCGCGGCAGCCTGCGCGCGTTCTACCTGCAATATTACCGCTATGCGCGGGGCGACGGCAAAGCCGATCTCTGGCGCAAGCGCCATGCCATCCGCTACGCCACCTATCTGGGCGGACCGCTCCTGGCCGCGCTAGGCCGCCGCCGGCCCGCGCTCTGGGGGCTACTGGCGCTGGGGGCCGCGGCGTACTGCGCGGGGCCGTACCGGCGGCTCCGGCCCTGGCTGGCCGGACTCTCGCCGGGGGAGTACGTGCGAGCGGTGGCCCTCGTCCCGATCATCCGGCTCGTTGGGGATGTCGCCAAGATGATCGGGTATCCGGTGGGCGTCTGGTGGCGCGTATGCCACCGGCCCCCGGTGCCCGCGACGGCTAAGCCACCTACCGAGACACCGGCCCTCAAGCAGTAAGTTCGCGCACGCGCGCCACGGCAGCCCCTGCCGCCGCGCCGAGATAGACGGCGCCCATCTGCTCAGCCAGCAGCGGGTGCCGGTTGAAGATCGACCCACCATAGATCAGCGCAGGCCGGTAGCCGGATTGCCGGCTCAACTCGGCGACCATGTCATTCAGGGGGCGCAGGTACGCCGCGGTATCCGAGCGCGACGCCGAGCAGCAGATGACGGCTGGGCGCAAGGCGCGTACCGTGCTGACCAGGCTATCCAGCGGTACATTCTGCCCCAGGTAGACCACACGATAGCCATTCCGGCGCAGATACAGCGCAATGATCAGCGCGCCGATTTCATGTAGTTCCTCGGGCGCACAGGCTACCAGCACCAGCCGGCCGCCTGGATTGTACGGGCTGGTGTGCAGTAGGTTTGCCAGCCGGCCCCGGATGAAGGCACTGGCGAAATGCTCCTGCGCCACCGACCACTCGTCCCGCATCCAGCGCTCGCCGACTTCGACCAGCAGCGGATACACCAGATCTTCGATCACCTGCTCTACGGTATACAGGCCGAGCGCCTCGGTCAGCAACTGGCCGGCCTTCGCTTCGTCCAGGCGCGCCAAACAGGTAAGCATCTCGTCTGTCAGCACCGGCAGCGAGCGCACCCGACCTGCCGGCGCCGCGCGTGCCGGCGGCGCGACCGCGCCCGGCTCACTGCCGCTAGCAGATAACTCGGTATCCTGCCGCGTTCGCAACAAGTCACAGGCCCTGCTGATCGTCAAGCCCTCTTCCACTCGTGCTTTCAGCCAGCGAATGGTGTCCACGTCGCGCTGCGAATACATGCGGTAGCCGCCTGTGCTCCGTTGTGGCGACAGGATGTTATAGCGACTCTCCCAGCGCCGCAACGTATCGGCGGCGACGCCGGTCAGCCGCGAAACGGCTTTGATGTTATAAACGGCCGCGTCCCGGTTATCAGTCAAAGTCTCTCACCTCAAGATAAAATACTTGCCCTACGCCTGCATTCGCTTTATCATAGCACGTAGTTCAAGCTTAATCAAGGGTTTTGCCAAAGTTAGGAAAGACATGGCCGGACCGGCCCCGTCGCGAGCGCGCAGCGAGTCGCCAGGAGGGAGAAATGCGCGGGGTTATGTGCCGTATGCGCGATCGGGAGTGGGCAGCGGGGGGCCGAGCACGTGGCTCACGTGTTCAAGCAGGCTGGTGATGTCAAACGGCTTGGGGATGGCCGCTTCGACGTGCAGATCCTGGGCAATCTCGCGCAGCCGCGGGTGGGCCGAGATCAGGATGACCGGCAGGTCCTGTCCGCGCCCGTCGCGGCGCAAGCGCGCCAGGAATTCGGTGCCGCTCACGCCGGGCATCATCAAGTCCAGCAGCAGCAACCCCGGCGGCTCGGCACTCACTTCGTCCATCGCCTGATAGGCGTCGCCGGCGCTGCGAACGGGATAGCCTTCCTCGCTCAGCAGGCTGGCGATAAAGTTACGGACCGCCTCGTCGTCGTCGACGACGAGCACATAGGCTTGCATAGCCCCTAGTTTATCACATCTCGCGAGCCAGGGAAAGAGTACGAGAACCCAGTAAGCAGACAGAATCGCAAGAATTCGCGGATCACGGATCTCTTGCCGGGTGGCCGGCGGCACTCGCCGCCAAAAGCCCTTGACGCGGGGCGGATGCGCGCCTATAATGAAATGGAGCGACGAGCGAGAAGAGCGGGCGGGTTCCTTACGCTTGAACGCAGTAGCCAGGAGAATTGGCGATGGACGTGGCCGTCATCGAGCGAGCTCGGCAGGGGGACGAGGATGCCTTTGCCGAGATCTACGAGTATTACAGCGCGCCCATTCACCGCTTTATTTACCGCCTGCTCGGCAGCGCCGAGCAGGCCGACGACATGACCCAGGAAACCTTTATTCGCGCTTATCAGAGTCTCGACCGGTTGGG
>JAICKM010000031.1 GCA_025927935.1 Chloroflexia bacterium
GACGCGACATAGTGGGTCTGGTTATCGCGCAGGGCGCGCACCATCGCCTCTTTGATGTGGGCGGGGACATCGAAGCTGGGTTCCCCGCTTTCGAGGCGGTAGGGCTTTTCCAGCTTGAGGATCACGTCGCGCACCTTCACGATGCCCGACAACTCGACGCGGTCGATTACTTCTGCCATTGTCTTTTCTACCTCCAATAAACACCCGCCGGGCCGTCGCCGGCATGGCGCGATCCGCCCGGATGGGTCGTTGTGGGAGCTTGCGACACTGCAAAGCGCACAAAAAGAACATGCCCAGCACTCGTTGCAAGGACGATGCTGGGCTTTCGTGGTGCCACCTTGCTTCGCGCGCCCGGATGGACGCGCCTTGCAGTCGCCGGCCCAACCAGGGGCTGGAGGCGAAACGCTCGTTAACGGGAGCGACGCGGCCGGGCCTACTAACACGCCGGGGACGGCGCGCATTCTGCCGGGCGGCTCCTGAGGGTCTGTTCGCCGGGCATCCAGGGCTACGTCTCAGCGGGAGTAGCTCTCTGTTCCTGGGCGGGCCGGGTACTTCACTCAATCAGCGCCGGAGTTTTCAATTAGAGTGATTCTAGCGGAGAAACCCGATCCTGTCAAGTCCCGCGCCCGCCATCTCGTTTCTAAATGCACCGCGAAGGCACGAGGGACGCGAAGGTTCTTTATATTAGTTCTATTCTTCGCGTTCCTCGCGCCTTCGCGGTGGATAAACAGACGACGACAGGCTAAGCTTGCGGGACGGCAAAACAGCAGCGTGGCGACTCGCCGTGCGTGCATTGCTCGTGCGCGGGCGTGCCCAGATAGGCGGTCAGCAGTGCCTCGACCAGGTGGCACGTCTCCGGGCGGCCCGCAACGACGGACGCCAGGGGGCAGCTATAGCCGCGGATAACATAGCCGGCGCCATCCTCCGCCAACTCCGCCTCGGCCAGCCCGCCCCAGCCATTGAGCAAGGCGACCGCGCCCTCACACCGCGTGTGCAGGTCCGCATTGGGCGCATGCTGCCCGGCGGCCAGGCGGTGGCCGGTGGCGCGTAGCACGGCCTCCGTCTCGGCGGGACCGAGATCATCGGCCAGGGTCGTCAGCAACTCGCGCAAGACCAGGCTATACGCCTTCGGGAACAGCCGTTCAGCCTCCGGCGTGAGATCGTAGGAGTACGCGGGCTTCCCCACGCCCCGGCGCACGCCCCGCTGCTCGACCAGGCCGTCGCGCTCCAGCGCGGCCAGGTGCGCGCGCACGGCATTGTCGGTGAGATCGAGGGCGCCCGCCAACTCCTCGACGGTCCGGCTGGTCCGCCGTAGCAGGCTCACGATACGGCCACGGGTGCTGGCAAAAAATCGCTGGTCCCAACGCGTCGACGACATGGCATACTCCCTTCGCAATATGCCTTCATTATACATCAAAAATCCGTTCTGTCAAATAAGTCAAATAAATCATTGACTTTCTGCTCAGACAGTGCTATAGTGATCTCATCGACACCTACCATCCACCGTCCACGAAAGGGGCAATGGTTATGGAGAGCAAAGCGAAGTTCGCAGGGCACTCAATCCACCAGATGCTGATCGTCTTTCCGCTCGGTCTGCTGGTGATGGCCCTTGTGTTCGATATCCTCTATTTCATCACCGGCAACAGCGGATTCGCCACGGCGGCCTTCTGGGATATTCCAGCGGGCATCATCGGCGGGCTGGTCGCGGCGGTGTTCGGCTTTATCGACTGGCTGGCGATCCCCGGCGGCACGCGAGCCAAACGGATCGGCTTGCTGCACGGCAGCGGTAACGTGGTGGTCGTGCTGCTATTCGCCATCAGTTGGCTGCTGCGCTGGGGCACACCGGACAACGCGCCGGGGTTGGCGGCATTTGTGCCGGCCCTCCTCGCGGTCGGCCTGGGCGCCGTTACCGGATGGCTCGGCGGGGAATTGGTCGACCGGCTGGGCGTAGGCGTCTCCCCTGGCGCGAATCTGGACGCGCCCAGTTCGCTGACCGCCCCCGCCGCGGGCCGGGCCGGAGAAGCCCCGCCGCGGCAGGCCCAGACCTAAGCCGATAGCGGCGGGTTCCGCCGGTGCGGCAGGTGCGGCGCCGGCGGGACAGCGCTTTGCTCCGAGTTGCGTAGGGAGACGGCTCGCCGCATAGTGCTGCCCCGCCGGCGTCACACTCGCCGCGCCCGCGCATAGAGTGGCGGGCCGTTCCACATGTCGGGTATAAAAGGTGGGTGCCAAAGGGCGAAACTGGGACAAGAATCTAGATTCTCGTCCCAGTTACACACCGACCTGTCCGCGGTTCAATCTACAAACCGTAGTTCCTTAGCGTACACTTTTTGCCGAAAATTCTTGTGACCCCCATCAGCGGGCGGCCCCTGCTGCCGTGCCTTTCATCGTCCAGCTGCAGACCGTTGACGGGCGCCTAGCCCGGCTGCGGCGCGGGCGGGGTCCTGGTCATCCCCCGCCCTCTGCCGCCGCGCTCGGCCCCGGGGCCGGGCGGTAGGTCACCAGCAGCACGCCCTTCGCGCTCGTCCGCGCCTCCACCAGGTCCAGCGTCACCGGCACATCCGGCGGGAACAGCCGCTTGCCTTGCCCCAGGATCACCGGGTAGATCAGCAGCCGGTACTCATCAATCAGGTTGGCGCGCATCAGCGTGTGGACCACCTGCCCGCTGCCGCTGATGGCAATGTCCCGCCCCGGCTGGTCCTTCAGCCGGGCGATTTCTTCCACCACATTCGCGCGGATCACCGTGGAATTGGCCCACGCGGCCTGCTCCAGCGTGGTCGATACCACGTACTTGGTGAAGCGATTCATCGTGGCCGCATCCGGATTCTCGGCGGGCGCGTCGCCAAAGGCGGCGGCGAACCCCTGATAGGTGATCCGCCCCAGCAGCAAGGTGTCACTCGCGCCCATGGCCGCGTCCACGAACTGCGCCACGTCATCATCCCAGTAGGGCATGGTCCACCCGGCCAACGCGAAATCATCGGCCGGGCCAGGCCCTTCCATCACCCCATCCAGCGACACAAACATCCCCACCACAATTTTCCGCATAGTAAACTCCTCGTCGGGGGCAGGGACCGTCCGGCTCCCCGCGGTTGGGCGAGGACGGCCCCAGGGCCGCCCCCGCGTTGCCACGCTAGCGGCCCTAGGCCGGGGGTTCCATCATCGCCTCCGCTGGCGCGGCATCGAGGAAGGTCGTCAGGATCGGCACCAGCAGATCGGTGCGGAAGATGATGTCATAATGCGTGGTGCCCGGCAGGATAGCAAGCCGCCCCTGGGGCAACGGCACGCCCAGCCCCGCCGGCTGCTGCCCGCCGCCCAGCAGGCCGAACATCTCCACCGCGTGGGCCGTGCGCACCGCGTCGGCATCCCCGACCACGATCAGCACCGGCATCGGCAGCGCGCCCACCTGGGCCGACCAGTCATATTCCTCACCGAGCAAGGCGTTCAGCTTGTCCGCCAGCGCGGGCCAGTCGTCCACGTTCGGCGCAACGGCGGCATACGCCTCGTGCATCGGGCTGCCCACCCAGGTCGCCGCCGCCACCCCATTGACCGCCGCCATACCCGCCAGCGTCGCGGGATACCAGCCCTGCCGCCGGGCCGGGGCCGAGATGAGCACCAGCTTGCCCACCACCGTAGGGTGGCGGATGGCCGTTTGCAGCGCCACCCCCCCGCCCAGCGAATACCCGCACACGTCGGCCTGCGCCAGCCCCAGGTGCGCGAGCAGCGCCGCGAGGTCGTCGGCCATCGCGGCAAAACTCAGCGGGCGATCAATATCCCCCGTATGCCCGTGCCCCTGCAACTCCACCGCGATCACCTGCCGGTGCGCGGCCAGCAGCGGGATCAGGTGCCCGAACATCTGCCCAATCACGCCAAACCCGCCGTGCAGCAGCACCAGCGGCGGCCCGCTGCCATAGCGCTCATAGTACAGATTCAGCCCGTTGACAGGCGCATACTCGCCCGCCCCCGCCGCGTTCCCGGTCATCCGATGGTCCAAAACATTCTCGGCCATGATATGTACTCCTATCGGGTAGTTGGTTGAAGGATAAGTGGGGATAAGCAAGAGCAGGTTTGTCGTTGGGGCTTTAGCCCCTTCATGGATCATAACCCCGCTACCGCCCTCATAATTAGCCGGGCTTAAAATACCGCTCCCCGGCACATGACAAAAACCAAACAATCCAATCCGTCCTGTGCCGCCTTTACCATATCGCCCCCCGTCGCCAAAGGCGGAAAGGCAATCGGGGCCAATCGGCATCGCCCTCAGGCCGAGCGGACGCATCCCCGGCGCAGAGGGCCGGAGCATAGCGGCGAATCGCCGCGCCCAGCGCACGCTCGCGCCACCGCGCCACAAACAACTCCCGCGGCATCCCCCGCGCATAGGCCCCAGGTCCGTCGCAACGGGCAGGGCGCGCCCGGCCTTCCTAATCAAATCACGGGCCACCGACCTAAACGTGGACCCCGAGAACCACCGCGTCAGCGCGGCCGATCTCGCCGTGGGCCGGGGCATCTATGAAACCTGGGCCGCGGGGCAGGTCGCCCCCTCCTGCGCGACGAGAGCCGCTGGCGGCTCAACCGCATGGGTGAGGGCCGCGAACGCCGCCCCGATGTCTAGGCGCGGCTGCGCCGGGGCGGGGGCCGGCTGGCGGATATCCGGTTCTTATCCGGGCCGCACGCTGGCGCTGACGGGGGCCGATGGAGCCACGGACCTGAGTGCCTACTTGCTGCGCCTGGCGCACGAGACGGGCACGGATGAAGGCTTGATCCGCCTGGTGGCCCATCTGCGGGAGGTGAGCAAGCATTATTGGAGTGGGCGCTTTCACACCTATGACCAGGCGGGGTTACCGCGAACCAATAACGGCTTGGAAGGCCGGTTTCGGGAGGTGCGGCAGCGGTTGGTGCGGACGACGGGATAAGCGGGGGCCACAGCGGAGCAACTGCAACGCTGGGGAGCCTGGGGGTCTGGGAGTTGCTGGTGGGGGCGAGCAGCGAAGCGGAGCAAGCGGCGGCGTTCAGCGCGGTCGACCCGGCGGAGTGGGGCGGAGCGGGCACGGGTGCCCCAGCACCAGGCGCGGTTCCGGCAACATACGCGCGATCCGCAGCGGGCGGCGCAGCAATTGGAGCGCGTGCAGCAAGCCTGGTTGGCGTTGCCGGGGACGCCACTGGGTGATTTCTGCGCTATTGATCGGGTATAGTTGCTCAGCAACTTCTTGGCCTGAAAGGAACCCAAGCCCCGCCATGCCGCCACCCGCCACGCAGTGGACTCCGGCGCTCTGGGTGCAGAAGAGTCGCCTATACCACACCAACAGCGGCGCTCTGATCAACGAGGGCCGCGCCTGGCTGATCGACCCCGGCATCTTCCCGGTGGAGATCGCAGCCATCGCCCGGCTGCCGGCGGCGCAGGGCGCCACGGTGGAGACCATTATTCTCACCCATAGCCACTGGGACCACCTCCTGGGACCGGAATACTTTCCCGGCGTGCCCGTCCTTGCGCACGCCGCCTACCCAGACACCGTGGCGGCGCACGGCGGCACCCAGATGCGCGCTATCGCGGCCTGGGCGGCCCGCCACCGTATCCAGCGCAGGCGGCCTTTCCGCCTCCCACAGCCCACGACGACCTTCACCGCCCCCACGGCATATAGGCTGGGCGATCTCACCCTGCGCCTGGACCACGCACCGGGCCACTGGCCCGACCAACTCACGATTTATGACCCTACAAGCGGCTTGCTGTGGGCGGCGGATATGCTCAGCGACCGGGAGATTCCCTTTGTCAGCCACAGCCTGATCGCTTACCGGGAGACGCTGGCCCGGCTGGCGGGACTCGACATCGGGGTGCTGGTGCCGGGGCACGGCGCGCCGGTGGCGAACCGCGCCGAGATCGCCGGGCGCCTGGCCGCGGACTCGGCCTACCTGGCCGAGTTGCAAACGCGGGTCAGCGCTGCCGTGGGCCAGGGCCTCACGCTGGATGAGACGGTCGCCGCGTGTGCCCGGATGCCCTACCGCGAGCGGGTGGCGAACGCCGGGCCGCATCGCTGGAACGTCGCGGGCGCCTACCGCGAGCTAGGCGGCGCGGTGGGACCGGGGCCGGTTGGCTGGGAGTTGGAGAACGTGTGACCCGCTTCCCGCACGGGCATCCTGCACAAGGCAGGCGCCGGGCTGGCGCCCTGACTATCCGGTGGTCTGCAACCCGGCGGCAATGCCGTTGATGCTGTGATGGATCGCGTCGAGCAGGGCCGCCCGTTCCTCGTCGGAGGCGTCAGGCGGCAAGGCGCGATAGCGCCGCAGCAAGGCGATCTGGGCGATGTGCAAGGCATCCACATAAGGATTGCGCAACTTGATCGAGCGGGCCAGCACCGGGGAGCGTTCGAGTAGTTCGCTCTGCCGGGCCACGGCCAGCACGGCGGCCACGCTGGCTTCGTATTCCGCCACGATCTGCTCGAAAAGCTCCGCGCCCCGCGTCGCCAGAGAGGCATAGCGACGGGCCGCCGGCATATCCGCCGTGCCGAGACTGAGCTGGGCGTTGTCGAGCGCCGTGGCGAAGAAGCGCCAGTTGCGATACATCGCCTGCAATTGGGGCAGGCCGCCCGCGGCGATCTCCGCCTGGAGCGCAGTGCCTAGCCCAAACCAGCCCGGCAGGTTGACCCGCACCTGTGCCCAGCTAAACACCCAGGGGATGGCGCGCAGGTCGTCCAACGTCAGGTCATCGGTGCTTTGCGCGGCCCGGCTCACCGGGCGCGAGGCCAGGTTGAGCGTGCCCAGTTCGGGAAAAGGCGTCGCCTCGCGGAAAAAGGCGAGGAAGTCCGACGTCTCTTTGACCAGTTCCTCATAGCGCGCCCGCGATCGGTCGGCCAGCCGGTCCATCGTGGCGATCCAATCCGGGTCGGGCGAATCCTCCACCGGGCCAAACGCCGAGATCAGCAGGGCGTGGATCACCTGCTCGAAATGGCGCTCGGCGATCACCGGGTGCCCGTAGCGGGCGGAGATGACTTCGCCTTGCTCGGTCACTTTCAAGTTCGGATAGCGGGCGATGGGCGGGCGGGCCAGGATAGCGCGGTTCATCGGCCCGCCGCCCCGCCCAATCGCCCCGCCCCGCCCGTGGAAGATCAGCAAGTCCACACCCGCCGACCCGGCGGCATAGGCCAGGGCAGCCTGGGCGCCATAGGTCTGCCACGAGGCGGCCAGATAGCCGCCATCCTTGTTGCTGTCGGAGTAGCCGATCATCACCTGCTGGCGGTCGCCACGCGCGGCCAGCGCCGCGCGATAGGCGCGGCTCTCCAGCAAATGGCCCAGGATGGCCCCGCAACTGCGCAGTTCGGCAATGGTCTCATACAGCGGCACGACATCCAGGCGGCTCGTCGCGGGCGCGTCGCCCCCCGCCCAGGCAAATAAGCCGGCTTCACGGGCCAGGAACAGCACGGCGAGTACGTCGGCGGCGTCGCGGCACATCGAGATGATGTAGGTCTGGCAGGCCGCCGGGCCGCTCTGCGCCTGGATGTCGCTCATGGCGCGGAAGGTATCCAGCGCAGCGCGCGTGGCGGGCGATAAGGCATCGGCGGGCAAGGCCAGGGGCGGCCCGGGCAAGCGCTCCTCCAGCACCGCCTGCCGTTCGGCGGATGTCATGGCCGCGTAGCCCGGCACCCCGGCCAGCCCCAATAGCTCGGCGACGGCTGCCGTGTGGCGGTCGGCATGCTGGCGTAGTTCCAGTTCGGCCAGGTGAAAGCCGAAGACCTCCACCCGGCGGCGCAAGTCGAGCACCGGCCCGGCGGCGATGCGCTCGCCGCTATGGGTCTGTAAACTCTCGCTGATTTGATCCAGGTCGCGCACCAGCGCGGCGGGATCGGCGTATCCACCCGGCGCATCAGTTTCGGTGCGCCGCAACCGCTCAGCGATCAGGCCGAGTTTGCGGCGATAGGGTTGGTCGAGCCAAGGGCGCACCGGCTGGGTGCCCAACTCGGTGCGGTCGTGGTCGATGGCCGCCAGCAACGCGGGCGCCGCCCCAACCAGGCGCGACGACGTGCTCAGGTCACGGCCCAGCGCCTGTACCTCGTCGCGATAACGGCGCAACACCGCCGTGCGTGCCAGCCGCGCCGCTGCCCGTGTCACCTCGGCGGTCACGTTCGGGTTCCCATCCCGGTCGCCGCCGACCCACGACCCGAAGCGAAACATGGTGAGCGGCAAAGGCGCCGTCCGGCTGCCCAGCGCGGCGTCGAGCGTGCGCCCGATATGGGGCACCACGTCATACACCGCGCCGGCCAGAAAATAGAGCACGCTGTTGACCTCGTCCAGCACGCTGGGCCGTTCGGTGCGCGCTTCCGCCGTCTGCCAGATAAGGGTAATCCGCGTGCGCAGGGATTCGAGCAGCGCCGCGCGTGCCCCGGCTGCGGCGGGCGGGGCATCTAACTGAGCAATCGCCTCGGCGGCGGCGCGCAAGTGATGCAGCAACGTGCGCCGCCGGGCCTCGGAGGGGTGCGCCGTGAAGACCGGGCGCACCTCCAGGCGCGTGATGTCGTCGCGCAACGTATCCCCGGTCACATCTGCCGCGCGCAACGTCTCCACCGCCGCCGCAATCGACTCGTGCAAGGGCTGGGCGGAGCGGTCCCGGCTGAACAAGGTGCGCACCCGGTGATGCTGCTCGGCCAGGTTGATCAAATGAAAGTAGACGCTAAAGGCGCGCACCAGTTGCAGCAGCCGCGCTGTCGATTGGCGCCCGGCCCAGGCCAGCAACGCCGCCTCGCGTTTGGGATCGGGATCGACCTGCGACCGCAGCGCAATGGCCGCGGTGCGCACATGCTCCACTGCGGCAAACAGCCGCGCGCCCCCCTGCTCGGCCAGGACCTCGCCGACCAGATCGCCGAGCAAGCGCACATCGTCCCGCAAGCGATCAATCGGTTCGGCGCGGGAGACGGCCCGATCGGCATTGTAGCCGCTTTTGGCGGAGCGCGCGGCACGTTGCCGCCCCGCGCGGATCTCATGGGTCATAGCGGGATCTCCTGACATAGGGGCCTGGCCGCAGCGCCACCGCCCGGCGCCCGGCCCTCGCGTGTGCGGCACAATGCGTGCCACCAGCAGTATTGTACCGCATGGCCCGTCCGCACAGTAGCCCGGCGTCCAAACCGATCCATATAGAACCGCCATAGGACCCATATAGTACTTTTGTGTCAGGAATCGGCCCGCTACTTTCGCGGGCGGGGGGGCGTTGGTAGAGGTGTGCAACCTGGAAATTGGTACCAGCCGGGTTCCGCCCAAGCTATCTATCTTCGTTTTCACTCAGGAGGATGAACCCCATGCAACGCCCTAATTCTTCGCGCCTTTATGGCCTGCTGATGATTACCGCGCTCTTCGTCGCCGTGTTTGCCCTGGTGACGGCGCTAGGCGCGCCCGCGGCGGGCGCCCAGGCCAACCGCGCCGACCGCACCCGCACCGCTGAACCCCACGAGACCGAGCACCCGCGCGAGACCGAGACCCCGCACGCGGAGCATACGGGTACGGCGGAACCGCACGAGACCGAGCACCCGCGCGAGACTGAAACGCCGCACGCGGAGCGCACCGGCACTGCCGAGCCGCACGAAACCGAGCACCCGCGCGAAACCGAAACGCCGCACGCGGAGCACACGGGCACCGCCACGCCGCATGAGACCGAGCACCCTCGTGAAACCGGGACCCCACGCCCTACCACCACGACCGTGCCTGCCACGGTGCCCGGCAGCACCGCCCGCACCTTCCCGCAAACGGGCAAAGCGGTGAACGGGCTGTTCCTCACCTACTGGGACGATCGTGGCGCCCTCGCCCAGCAGGGCTATCCGATTTCGCCGGTCATGGAGGAGCGATCGGATCTAAACGGCCAGACCTACGCCGTGCAATACTTTGAGCGCGCCGTGTTCGAGTATCACCCGGAGAACCAGGCGCCCTTCAACGTACTCCTGTCGCAACTGGGCACCTTCCAGTACCGGGCGCGGTACGGCACGACAGGGGCGCCGGGCCAGCAAGCGACCCAGGCCAACGGTCGCTACTTCCCGGAGACCCGGCACTGGGTGGGCGGCAAGTTCCGCAGCTATTGGGAACAGCATGGTGGCCTGGCCCAGCAAGGCTACCCCATCTCCGATGAGTTCACCGAGGTCAGCCCACTGGACGGCAAGCCGTATCGGGTGCAGTATTTCGAGCGCGCGGTGTTCGAGTTGCACCCGGAGAACCAGGCGCCCTTCGACGTGCTCCTATCGCAACTGGGCACCTTCCAGTATCAACAGAAGTACGGCAAGTAGACCCGCCCGCCCTTCAACGATACCCCCGCGGCCCGCCCCTGGGCCGCGGGGGTTTTTGGTACTGCCGGAGACCTTCTGCACTGGCCCCCAATTTGCTTATGCGGTGCCCAATCCAGATCCGCAAGCCGCCGGATCTACCGGGAACCGGCGGACGCTACATGAGTGGATCAACAGCAATAAAGATAGCAAGATAAGGAGCGCTGGGATCTGTGCCCGGCGCCTGAGTTGGTACCCATCCCATGATCACGCGAGAAAAAGAGGCCGGCGCGGACGGCTCGACGCCGCTTGAGGACCCGGAGGCGCCACTAGCAGTTCCGGCCCTGGAGAAAGCAGAACAGAAACGGGTCGAAGAACGGGTCGCGCCGCGGGCCGCGGTCGTCTATGAGACGATCCGCCGCGAGGGGGAAGACGAGCTAACCCGGCCCTTGCCAGCGCTGGCCTGGTCGGGGATCGCGGCCGGACTCTCGATGGGCTTTTCGATGGTCGCCGAGGGGCTGTTGCGGTCGCATCTGCCGGACGCCGAGTGGCGGCCGCTGGTTGTCAAGCTAGGCTACAGCGTGGGATTCCTCATTGTCGTGCTGGGCCGCCAGCAACTGTTCACCGAAAACACGCTCACGGCCATCCTGCCGCTGCTGGCGCGCAAGAACCTGAGCACGCTGGGGCGGGTCGCATCCCTCTGGGCGGTCGTGCTGGCGACCAACCTGATCGGCGCCCTGGTGTTCGCCTGGGTCGCGGGCAATACATCCGTGTTCGGGCCGGACATGCAACGGGCATTCACCGAGATTGGGCGTGATGCGCTCAGCGTCGGCGCGGGCAACGCCGCCTTGCGCGGCATCTTTGCCGGCTGGCTGATCGCCTTGATGGTCTGGCTCATGCCGACGGCCGACGGCGCCCGTGTCCATATCATCATCATTATTACCTACATCGTCGGCCTGGCCGGCTTCACCCATATCATCGCCGGCTCCATCGAAGTACTCTACATGGTGATGATCGGCGCTGCCGATTGGGGCACGGCGCTCGGCGGGTATATCCTCCCGACGCTGCTGGGCAACATCTTGGGCGGGGTATCGCTGGTGGCCGTGCTCAATTATGCGCAGGTGATCGCAGGCAGCGCGCGTGCGAACGATCAACCAGGCAAGCAAGCATAGCCCCAGCGCAGGCCACTGGCCTGGCAGGAACAGGCGGCCCGGAGACGCAGCAGTGCGGTCCTGGGCCGCCTGTCCATCTGGGTGAAGGAAAGCCCGCCTTCCTTTCCTAGACGTTAGTCCCGCGGGCTTGTATCCCACACAAATCCTGCTTAAGATAGTAAGGAACAGCGCGCGGCCCGTGGCTGTATCTTGTCAGGTACCCCACCCGGCCCCGGCACGCCGGGTACACCAAATGACGGCGACCGCCAAGTCGCCACCGATGAAGGAGATATGGGATGAGTTACGGAAATCAGGCTCCGCCGCCCGGCGGCTACGCGGCCCCCGTCGCGGCAACGGGCGGCACCAACGTCCTGGCGATTGTCTCGCTGGTCGCCGGGATTCTCGGCCTGCTGCTGCTGTGTGCGTTCCTGGGGCCGATTAGCTTCGTCTTCGGCGTCGTCGCAGCGGTGCTCGGCTTCGTCGCGCGCAACCAGATCAAGCAGCGCGGCCAGGGCGGGAGCGGGCTGGCGACGGCCGGCCTGGTCATCGGCATCGCGGCCGCGGTCCTCGGTCTCGCGGAACTGGCCGGCATCGCCGCGCTCATTGGACTTGCCAGTGTAGCGACGCCCAGTCCCTGATCCAGGCGGATAGCCGCCCTTCCGTAAATAGAACCCTCACGCACCGCGGGTCCGCCGGCTACACGACCGGCACGATCCGCGGTGTTTTACATCCTCCGAGTCTACGGCTGTTTCAGGCCCCCGCGTAACTGCTATCGAGTCATCTACAATATCCGAATCTGATCCGTTGACGATGAGAATATAATATGCCGGCAATTGGCATGTCGTAAAAGATTCAGGAGAGACTTGATGAGTGACGGAAATCAGACGATGCCACTCGAAGGCGGCTACACTATCCCGGTCCCAGCCGCCGGGACCGGGAGAACCAACCCGTTGGCGATTGTATCGCTGCTGGTGGGAATGCTGGCGCTGGCGCTGATGTGTGCCTTGCTCGGTCCATTCAGCCTGGTATTCGGCGGCGTCGCGGCGGGCCTCAGCATTGTGGCCCGCAAGCAGGTCAGGCAACGCGGGCAGGCCGGCGAAGGTCTGGCGCGCGCCGGCTTGATTCTGGGAATCATGGCGATAGCGCTGGGCACGATGGAGATCATGATCATCGTCATCCTGGCGGAGTTAGGTCCCACCGTGGCAAACCAGATAAACGCCACGGCCACCGGGGTACCGTATCCCTGAGACCTGGGGGCACCGCTCACCGCGTAAACTACAGCTCTAGCACCCCGCCGGACCACTAGCGTCTGCTACCGGGACCGGCGGTCGCGCATATCCCCGTCCTCCGACTCCCGCGCCGCCCGCGAACGGCGATTCCATCGCTACGCAAAACTACCGATCCCCGTCTCCTGATTCGGCCTGAGAAACGCGCAGAGTTACCGATGCGCCTCGCGCCTTGTCCTGCTATGCTGGTAATAGACGAGTCCGGTTCCCGACCATAGCTGCCGGTAGCGCAGCGGGACCGGGCGACTCGCCCGGCGGCCCCACCAGGGCCGAGGCGCGACGCCGGGAACAGAAGGAGGAGACAAGATGAATATGCAAGTGACTATCTCCTGGCCGGGGCGCCTGGCCCGTGAGGTGTTGCAACCGCCCACGCTGGCGGTGCTCGACCTGCTTGCGCCCGCTGTAGTCTACGGCCGCGAGGCGCTCGATGCCCTGGCCGGGCCGGTGTTGCTGGCCGCCAATCACACCAGCCACCTGGATACGCCGGTGATCCTTCATGCGCTGCCGCACGCCCGGCGACGCCGGGTGGCCGTGGCCGCGGCGGCGGATTATTTCTTCATGCGCCCGCGCCTCGGCGCGGTGGTGGCGCTGCTGTTCGGCGCGGTGCCCTTTGGGCGCGGGCGCGGCGCGCGGGTGTCGCTGGCCGCGTGCGCCGGACTGCTGGGCGCGGGCTGGTCGATCCTGCTCTATCCCGAGGGCACCCGCACCACGACCGGGCGCATCGGCCCGTTCCGGCCAGGGGTCGGCTTTCTGGCCGTGGAACTGGGCATCCCGGTCGTGCCGATTCGCACGGAAGGGTTGTTCGGCATCTTCCCCAAGGGCGGGCGGCTACCCCATCCAGGCCGGGCCACGGTCCACTTTGGCGCCCCGCTAGGGTTTGCCGGGGATGTGTCGCACCGGGCGGCCACGGCGGCCATCGAAGCGGCGGTACGCGCGCTGGGCACCGGGGAGAATGCCCAGGAAGGAGGCCCCAATGGGCGGCATCTACCGCATTAAGCCGCGCTTTCAACAGGCGCTCTCCGGCGTCGCGGGTTGGCTGACGGTCTGCCACGTCCATCCCGATGTTTTGACGGCGGTGGCGTTCGGCGTGGCCCTGGCGGGCGGCGGGGCGCTGTATGCGAGCCGCTGGATCCCCGCGCTGCTGTTGCTGGTGCCCGTGCTGGCGCTGGCGCGGACGGCGCTGAACGCGCTCGACGGCATGGTGGCGCGCGCCGGGGGCCTCGCCCGGCCCTGGGGCGAAGTGCTCAACGAACTGGGCGACCGGCTGGCCGACGTGGCCTTTTTCGCCGGGGTCGCCCTGGCCCCCGGCAGTTCCCCGGTGCTGGGTAGTGCGGTGCTCGTGCTGATGCTGCTGTGCAGCTACCTGGGCACCGTGGCGCGCGCCGCCGGGGGCCGGCGGCAGTACGGCGGGATCATGGGCAAGGCCGACCGGATGATCTACCTGGGCGGAGCCGCGGTGCTTGCCTTCCTGCTGCCCGGCGTGCCGGTGTTCAGCGGCTTCCTACTGATCGTGCTGGCCGGACTCGGCCTCACGATCCTCTCCCGACTGCGAGCGACCTATGCTGATCTCCAATCCCCTTCATAACCCGCTGTTCGGGCCAAGCCTGCTGGTGGTGCTGGGCTTGCTGGGCGGCGCGCTGCTGCTCCTGGTGGTGGGTATACGCGGCAACCTGGCGCGGCTGGGGGGCAGCGTGCTGTTCCGGCGTTGGCAGGTCTGGACGGTCATCGCGCTGCTCTATGGCGGGGCGCTGCTGGGCGGCGCCCTGCCGACGCTGGCCCTGCTCAGCGGCCTGGTGGTGGGCGGGTTATGGGAATACGCCCGGTTGGTGGGGCTGCCGCGCAGCTACCGGCGCGTGCTGCTGGGCACCGGCGTGCTGGCCGGGCCGGCGGCGCTGTTCGCGCCCGGCGTGTTCCAGGCCCTACCGCCCCTGCTGCTGCTGGCCGGCACGTTGCAGCCGCTGCTGCGCCGCGAGGGTGGGGTGCGCCACTTTGCCTTCGCGGTACTGGGCTGGGGTTACATCGCCTGGTTTCTCGCCCACTTGATGCTGCTCTACCGCTACATGGACGGCGGGCCAGGCATCCTCCTGGTGCTGGGCCTCGCCACCGGCCTCAGCGACATCGCCGCGTTCCTCGTGGGTCGCCGCTTTGGCCGGCACCCGCTGGCGCCCGCGATCAGCCCGCACAAAACGAGGGAGGGCGCGGCGGGCAACGTGCTGGGCGCCTATCTGGGTGTGGGCCTGCTGGCCGTCGCGCTGCCCGCGCCCACGCGCCCGCTGCTCCTGGCGCTGCTGCCGCTGGTGATCGCGGCAGGCGCCGTCTGGGGCGATCTGCTGGAGTCGCGGATCAAGCGCGAGTTCGGCGTGAAGGACGCGGGCGCCTGGCTGCCCGGCTTCGGCGGCCTGCTCGACCGGGTGGACAGCTTCCTGATCGTGATCCCGCTGGTGTTCTATTTTCTGCGACTTGTTGGCTTGTAAGCCATCGTAAGGTTGCGGCGAACGGAGGGTTGTGGTATACTAAGGCTCAGTATAGCATGGCTGGATGAGTCACGCGATGCCCCGTATTTCACCCTAATTCATGTACCCGTCGCAGGTTCGCGGATCGGACGTGCGGCGTGGAGGAGGTTCTCGCCCAATGGCGTTGGAGAAAGAGCAGAAGGAACCGATTATCGGCAAGTATGCGACGCACGAAGGGGACACCGGGTCGCCCGAAGTGCAGATAGCGCTGCTGACCGAACGGATCAACGGCCTGGTCGGCCACCTGAAGATCAACAAGCACGACCACCACAGCCGCCGCGGCCTGCTGATGCTGGTCGGGCGCCGCCGCCGGTTGCTGCGCTACCTGAGCAAAAAGGACGTTGCGCGCTATCGCACGTTGATCACCAGCCTGGGGCTGCGCGAGCAGCGCGCTCGCTCCCGGTAAGCACGCCCCTTGCAGGCCGCACCCAGGAGGGTGCGGCCTCGTTGCACAGTTCCAGCACGATCATGAGAAGGTATTGCCGGCAACGCACGAACGCCCCAACGAGCAGTTTCCCCGGCATCCCGGCGCCGGAGTGATGGCACGCGGTTTGCACAACAGCACGACGGAAGAACCCCGCGCGGCGGAGCGCGCAGCAGTATGGATGAGCGGGCGAGAACCCGCAACGTAAAGGAACCACGAACAGAGCGGTGATCGGCCACCCGGCGCCCGGCAACCGGCGCCCACCGCCCCGTCCACCAAGCGAAGGCCACCTGAACACACGGCGCACGGGGCTGCCATCCGTGTGCCCGCAGGAGCAATGTACGGCGGCCAGGCCGGCCGTGCACCACCAGCACCGGGGAATCCATGGGACTCCGGACCCGGATTGAGCTACCAGAGAGGGAATAGTATGCAAGTTCATCGTACAGAAACTACGGTCGCGGGGCGGACAATGACCCTGGAGACCGGGCGTCTCGCCGAGCAGGCGCAGGGTGCCGTTCTGGTGACATATGGCGAATCGGTTGTGCTCGCCACGGTTGTCGGAGCCTACGAGGTGCGCGAAGGCACTGATTTTCTGCCGCTGACCGTCGATTATGAAGAGAAGATGTATGCCGCCGGGAAGATCCCAGGCGGTTTTATTAAGCGCGAAAGCCGCCCCAGCGAGGCGGCGATCCTCACGTCGCGGTTGACCGACCGCCCGCTCCGCCCGCTCTTCCCCAAGGGCTATTTCTACGAAATCCAGATCATGGTGACCGTGCTCAGCGTCGATATGGAGACCGACCCCAGTATGCTGTCGATTATCGGCTCCAGCGCGGCGTTGTCGATCTCCGATATCCCGTTCAAGGGGCCGGTGGGCGCGGCCCGCGTCGGCTACGTGAACGGCGACTATGTGCTGAATCCGACCTATGAGCAGATGGCCGAGAGCAAGCTCGACATGATGATCGCGGGCAGCCGCGAGGCCGTGCTCATGGTCGAGGCCGGCGCGCACGAACTGACCGAGGAGCAGATGCTCGACGCAGTCAAGTTCGGCCACGCCGGGCTACAGAGCAGCCTCGACATCCAGGAGGAGTTGATCGCGGTGGCCGCCAAGCCGAAGCGGGCGTTTGAGCCGCCGGTGCCCGATACCAGCGATGTCGACAAGATGCGCGAGATCCTGGGCGACCGCCTGCGCACCGCCCTCTATAATGCCGATAAGGCCACCCGCGAGTCGGCTACCGAAGAAGTGCGCAAGGAGGCCGTGGCCGCCTTCGCCGCTGATGCGCCCGAAGACGAGAAGGCCGGCATGACCGCCAAGGCCGAGAAAGCCTTCGCCAGCATTATGAAGAGCGAAGTCCGTAACGCGATCCTCGACCGCGGGCTGCGCCCCGACGGGCGCGGGCCTACCGATATCCGGCCGATCAGCGTGGAAGTGGGCGTGCTGCCCCGCACGCACGGCTCCGGCCTCTTCACCCGCGGCCAGACCCAGGTGCTGACCATCTGCACGCTGGGCACGGGCGACGACGAGCAGATGCTCGACGGCCTGGGCATCGAGACCAAGAAGCGGTATATCCACCACTACAACTTCCCGCCGTTCAGCACAGGCGAAACCCGCCGGGCGCGCGGGCCGTCGCGGCGCGACATCGGCCACGGCCACCTGGCCGAGCGGTCGCTGGTGCCGGTGCTGCCGAGCAACGACGAGTTCCCCTATGTGCTGCGCCTGGTCAGCGAAGTGCTCTCCAGCAACGGCTCGTCCTCCATGGGCAGCGTGTGCGGCAGCAGCCTGGCGCTGATGGACGCCGGGGTGCCGATCAAGGCCCCCGTCGCCGGGATCGCCATGGGCCTGGTCACGGACCCCGACGGCCGCCGCACGGTGCTGACCGATATCCAGGGTATCGAGGATAACCTGGGCGATATGGACTTCAAGGTCGCCGGGACCGCCGACGGCGTGACCGGTCTGCAAATGGATATCAAGACGACGGGCCTCAGCTACGAGATCATGGGCGAGGCTTTCGCGCAGGCTCGCGAGGCCCGCGTCTTTATCCTGGGCAAGATGAACGAAGTGCTGCCCGCCCCGCGCCAGGAAATGTCGCTGCACGCGCCGCGCATCCTGGCGATCCACATCAACCCTGAGAAGATCGGCGCGCTGATTGGGCCGGGCGGCAAGATGATCCGCAGCATCACCGAGGCGACCGGCTGCAAGATCGACGTGGAGGACGACGGCACGGTCTACGTGGCCTCCGCCGATGGTGAGAGCGCCCGCCGCGCCGTGCAGATGATCGAGGGGCTGACCAAGGAAGTCGAAGTCGGCACGATCTACCTGGGCAAGGTCGTCTCCATCCAGCCCTACGGCGCGTTCGTGCAGATCCTGCCGGGGAAAGACGGCCTGGTCCGCATCAGCGAACTAGCCGACTATTACGTGGAGCGCGTCGAGGACGTGGTGAGCGTCGGCGACGAGATCAACGTGATGGTGATCGGCGTGGACCGCATGGGCAAGATCAGCCTGTCGCGCCGCGCCGTGTTGACCGGCCAGATGCCCACGCCGGAAGAGCAGGAGCGCAGCCGCAACGAGGGTCGCGGTGGCGGTGGGGGCGGCTTCAACCGTGGCCCACGCGAAGACCGCGGCCCGCGTGAAGATCGCGGTATGCGCGGCGATGACCGCGGCAACCGCGAGGACCGCGAGGACCGCGGCAACCGCGCCCCCCGTGAAGAACGCCCTTACCGGGAAGACCGGCCGGAGCGCTCGCCCGCCCGCTACGCCGAGGAGGAGCGCGCCCCGCGTGATCCGAATCGCATGCCCAGCTACGATCGGGGGCCGAGCCGCGGCGGCTACGGCGACCGCGGGCCGGGACGAAGCTCCGGCTACGGCAACGAGCGCGGCCCGAACCGGGGCAACGAGCGCGGCCCGAGCGATCGCGGCCCGTCGCGCGGCCCCGGTTACAGCGACCGTGGCCCCTCGCGCGGCCCCGGCGACCGCGAACGCGGCCCTCGCTGGTAGCGAGTGCTGAGTGCTGAGTGCTGAGGACAACGAGTGATCAGTGGTCAGTGATCAGTGTGTTGTCGTTGAAGATTAGTGAAGGCTCTGCTCCGAACGGAGCAGAGCCTTTGCTTTGTTATGGGAGTGCCGATCTCTGCGGTAGGCTGCCGGACGTTGCAGATGCGCCTGCGGATAAGTTATAATCCCCAGAGAAGCGCCGTGGCCTGACCGCGCGGCGCAACGGCGACATCACTCACGGAGGACCCTGTTTTGCGTTTATCCACCCCCCGCCTTCTCGCGACCCGCCCTGCCGTATCCCCTGTGCGCACCCTGACGACCATCCTGGTCCTGGTGTGCGGCCTGGCCGGGTACGGCCTGGCCGGCATCTCGGCGGCGAACGCCCAGGGCCTGGCCGCGGTCCCGGCGCCCAGCGCCGTCCTGGAACCGGGCGGTACGGCGACCATTGCCATCCGAGTCCTGGCACTGGGACCGGGCAGCACGTTGCCGGGCGCGGGCGCGACGTTGATCGGCCCCGCCGCCGCCACCGTGCGCGCCGCCCTGTACTACGGTCTCGATTGGGGCTATGCCGACAGCGACCCGCAGCAGGTGCTAGCCGCCGTCGGGTACGCGCAGACCGGCGCGTGGCCCGACACCGGCGACCACACCATTGCCACGCGCATCTTGGGCGCGGCGCAAGCCAACCCAAATCCGAGTTGGCTGTCGCAAGGCACCTCGCTGCTGGTCGCCCGGCAGAGTAGTCGCGTGCAGATCAGCGCCGGCGTATTGACCGCCACCGGGCTGAACGGGCGCATGGGCACCGGCACGCTCCAGGTGACGAGCTTGAGCAGCGCGCGCCAGAGCCTCTACCTGCCCTACGGTGTGTTGCTGAGCGATGGGACGAACCAGGCGCTCGCCTGGGCGGTCTCTGTGGA